>PUNI01000181.1 GCA_003551745.1 Paracoccaceae bacterium
AAAGGCTCCGCGCGCGGCCTCCTCCTACACCACCACTCGGGACACAGCCCAAGGCGGCCAGTCAGCCGCCAGCCTTCTGATGGGCGCTGCTGACTGGCCACCGCCTGTGGCGGCCTCCAACCCATACCCCGAAGTGGCCGACCTTTGCGCCGCCCCGCGGCCGGTTTTCCTCCGCCGTTGACACTGACGCAGGTCGGTACAGGGGTGATGCTGTGACAGGTACGTACCCGTACGTGCTTGGAGCCTGGGGCAGGTTGGAATATTGTTCTTGCAACGAGGCAGAGGGTTGACCTCGCCTTGCGACTCGTGTCGTCTGCACCTTGCATTAACCGTCGCTCTGGTCGGCCGCAGCGTTGCAGCCTCTTCCCTCTAGCCGACGGCATCAGGTCTTGTGTGGTTGGCCCGTGCCGCGGGCCATCCAGGCGTGGGGGGCTGGCAGTGCTGACCAACCGCGAAGCGTGAAACTGTTGCAAGCATTATACTGGAGGTGATCGATGAAAAATGCGGGTGCGTCCGCGGCTCCGCCGTCGGCAGCCGTTGCGGCGAAGCAACTTGGGCTGTTTGGTTTCTTTGCAATCACGGCGTCCATGGTGATGGCCGTCTACGCCTATCCGACCTTCGCGACATCAGGCTTCAGCCTGGTGTTCTTCCTGCTGGTGGGAGGGCTGTTGTGGTTCATCCCGGTGGCGCTGTGCTCGGCGGAAATGGCGACGGTCGAGGGTTGGGAGGACGGGGGCGTCTTTGCCTGGGTGTCCAACACGCTGGGGGAACGCTGGGGCTTCGCGGCGATCTCGTTCACCTATCTGGAAATCGCCATCGGCTTCATTCCCATGATGTATTTCGTGCTGGGCGCCCTGTCCTACATCCTCGCCTGGCCGGAACTGAACACCGATCCGGGGATCAAGGCGATCGCCTGCCTGATCATCGTCTGGGGCCTCGCAGCCACGCAGCTGGGCGGCACGAAGTACACGGCGGGCATCGCGAAGGCCGGTTTCCTGGGCGGCATCATCACGCCAGCGCTCATCCTCGTCGGGCTTGCAATCCTGCATGTGGCCGATGGCGGACGCGTGGAAATAACGATGGATGCCAGCACCTTCTTCCCTGACTTTGCCTCCGTCGGCACGCTGGTGGTCTTCGTGGCCTTCATCCTGAGCTACATGGGGGTCGAGGCGTCGGCGACGCATGTCAACGAGATGAAGAATCCCGGACGGGACTATCCCCTTGCCATGTTCCTACTGATGGCCGTGGCGATCATCCTGAGTTCGCTGGGCGGTCTGGCCGTTGCGATGGTGATTCCCAACGCTGACATCAACCTCAGCGCCGGCATCGTCCAGACGTTTGAGGCTCTCCTGCTGCCCATCGGTCCCGCGCTGGAGTGGGTGGTCCGCATCCTGGCGGCCCTGCTGGTACTGGGCGTGTCCGCGGAGATCACGTCGTGGATCGTCGGGCCCTCGCGCGGCATGTACGTCACGGCACAGCGCGGCATCCTGCCGGCGTCGATGGCCAAGGTGAACAAGAACGGCGTGCCGGTCGCGCTGGTGGCGTTCCAACTGGTCCTGACCTCGATCGCGGTCGTCGTCCTGACGCTGGGCGGGGGGGGCAGCAACGAATCCTTCCTGATCGCGCTGGCCCTGACCGTGGTGCTCTATCTGATCACCTATTTCCTGCTCTTCCTCGGCTATATCGCCCTCGTGCTGAAACACGCCGACAAGAAGCGCGTGTACAACGTGCCGGGGGGCAAGGCGGTCAAGCTGATCGTCGCGGGAACGGGCTTCGTCGTTTCGGTTCTGGCCTTCATCGTGTCCTTCTTTCCACCCTCCGGCCTCGCCGGGATGGACGCGGACCGCAACTATGTCCTGCTTCTGATGGGCAGCTTCATCGTGGTGTTCGTCATTCCGTTCATCGTCTACGAGCTGCACGACAAGCGCGGCAAGCTGATCCATGCCCGCCGGGTGAGGATCACCGCCGACACCGCCCCGCACCAGCATTTCTGGCTGCACCCGCGGGCCCGGGGCACGCATCATCTGGAGCCGCTGGACACGCCCGAGCCGGTCAAGGAGCAGCCGGAGAGCTGAGCGCACGCATCGACTCGCCGCCCGGTCCGGGAGCCATCGCCAGGTTCAGGCGGTGCGAGGATCGGGCGCGTCGGCCATCGGCGGGCCACCTGCATCCGGCCCGCCCCATAACCCTCACGGAGGACAGCCATGACCCTGATTTCACGCAACGACATTCGACACAAGTTGCTGGACACCACCTTCGCGGCCGGCGACGTCGGCCGGCCGTTGCCGAAGTACAAGTTCCCCGCAGAGGAACAATCGCCGCGTGACATCATGCAGATCGTCGAGGACGAGCTGTATCTCGACGGCAATCCGCGCCAGAATCTCGCAACCTTCTGTCAGACCTGGGAGGAAGCGGAGGTCAAGCAGATCATGGCCGACTCCATTGATCGCAACATGATCGACAAGAGCGAGTATCCCCAAACGGCGGAGCTCGAGATCCGCTGTGCGCACATGCTGGCCGACCTCTGGAATGCGCCCGACGTGGCCAATTCCATCGGGACGTCGACAACGGGATCGTCCGAGGCCTGCATGCTGGGGGGCATGGCCGCAAAGTGGCGCTGGAAGTCCCGGCGCAAGGCAGCTGGCAAATCCACCGACAAGCCCAATCTGGTCTGCGGCCCGGTGCAGGTCTGCTGGGACAAGTTCTGTCGCTACTGGGAGGTCGAGAAGCGCGAGGTCCAGATGACCCCCGACCGCTTCATGATGGACCCGCAATCGATGCTGGAGTTGGTCGACGAGAACACGATTGCCGTCGTGCCGACCTTCGGGGTGACCTACACCGGTCACTACGAGCTGGTCAAACCTCTGGCCGAGGCGCTGGACAGGCTCGAGGCCGACACCGGGCTCGACATCGACATCCACGTGGACGCGGCGTCGGGCGGGTTCCTGTCGCCGTTCTGCACGCCCGAGATCGAGTGGGACTTCCGCCTGAAGCGGGTGAAGTCGATCTCGACCTCCGGTCACAAATACGGGCTGGCCCCGCTCGGCTGCGGCTGGATCGTGTGGCGCGACAAGTCCGATCTGCCGGACGACCTGGTGTTCAGCGTGCCCTATCTCGGCGGGTCGGTCGGCACCTTCGCGATCAACTTCTCCCGTCCGGCGGGGCAGATCATCAGCCAGTACTATCTGTTCAACCGGCTGGGGCGGGAGGGCTATGCCCGGGTTCAGAACGCCTGCTATGCGACCGGGCAGTACATCTCCAGCGAGATCGCGAAGCTTGGACCGTTCGACTTCATCAACACCAGCGATCCCAAGCTCGGCATTCCGGCGGTGTGCTTCCGCGTGAAGCCCGGGGCGGACCTGCCCTATTCGCTGTTCGACCTCTCGGCCAAGCTGCTGGAGCGGGGCTGGCAGGTGCCGGCCTTCAACCTCGTCGGCGAGGCCAACGGGATCACGGTCATGCGGATCATGATCCGTCAGGGTGTCTCGATGGACATGGCAAGCCTGCTGATCGACGATATCGCGCGCGCCATTGCAGCCTTCGAGAAGCGGCCGGTGTCACTGCCGCTGACGGAAGAGGAGCGGGGCGCCTACAGCCACGGGGCCGTGCGCACATAGGGAGGGCAGGAGCAGTCCGCGTCGGCTCTCGGCGGACCTTGGCATGGCCGCGAAGGCCATGCCTCGTTGCACAGGCCGATCTCTCCAGCCCTGCGGCGCGGCGACGGTCATGCTTCCCAAGTCAGTCGGACGGCCGAGGCCATGTCTGCCGGAGCCGACGCCGGCAGACCTCTCGCAGGGCCGGGTCGCCCGGTTCGCACACCATCGGCCTGCCGATAGGCGGAAGTGAAACCGCCCAGAGCATAGCAAGGAGATTAGACATGTCGCTGCCGTTGCCTGAGCCCGCCGAGATCGACCGGGCAGTGCAGGCTGCCCATAAGACGATGCTGGCAACCGAGGGCGGCCGGAACGCCGACTACATTCCGTTCCTCGCCTCCGTCCCGTCGGAACTCGCCGGTGCTGCCGTCGTGACCCGGGATGGTGCGGTGCACGAAGCCGGCGACAGCCGCTACGCCTTCGCCATCGAGTCGATTTCCAAGGTGGCGACGCTGGCCCTGGTGCTCGAGACAATCGGGGCCGACGCCGTGCGCGAGAAGATCGGCACCAGCCCCACCGGCCTGCCCTTCAACTCGGTCATGGCGCTGGAGCTTCACGACGACAAGCCGCTGTCGCCGCTGGTCAATGCCGGGGCCATAGCGACTGCGAGCCTCGTGCCCGGGGCGAGCGCAGATGCACGGTGGGCCGCGATCCTCGATATGCAGTCGCGCCTGTGCGGTCGGGAGCTTGCGCTGTCGGACGAGGTCAACCGCTCCGAGCAGACTACCAATTTCCACAACCGCGCCATCGCCTGGCTGCTGTACTCGGCCGGGACCTGCTACAGCGACCCGATGGAGGCGCTGGACATCTACACGCGGCAGTGCTCGACGCTGCTGACTGCGGTCGACCTGGCGACCATGGGGGCAACGCTGGCCAGTGGCGGAGTGAACCCGGTGACCGGAGCGCGCGTGGTCTCGGCCGAGAATGTCCCACACATTCTGGCGGAGATGATGATGGAGGGACTGTACACCAGCTCCGGCGAGTTCGCCTACACGGTCGGCCTGCCAGGCAAGAGCGGCGTGGGAGGCGGTGTGCTCGCCGTCGCTCCGGGGAGGCTCGCGCTCGCTGGCTTCGCGCCTCCGCTCGACCCCGCTGGCAACAGCGTCCGCGGCCTGCAAGCCGTCAGCGCCATTGCCAAGGGTCTGCGCCTGAACATTTTCGAGGCCTGACCGCAGGGCCTCGCCCAAAGCCAAGGGGCTGGCGGAGGTCGGGGCGACTATGTCGCTCTGGTCGGTGATGGCCATCGGCATCGGTTCGATGGTTGGGGCCGGCATCTTCGCCCTGCTTGGACAGGCTGCGCTCATGGTCGGGCGCGACACCTGGCTCGCCTTTGCCATCGGCGGCGGCATCGCCCTTCTGGCCGGCTACGCCTATGCCGGTCTGTCAGCGCGCTATCCCTCGGACGGGGGCATCGTCGACTTCTACAACCTCGTCCTGCCTCGATGGCTCGCCGGCGCCCTTTCGGTTCTCTTCCTGCTGAACCTCGGGATCAGCACCACGATGATCGCCAAGACCTTCGGCGCCTACAGCGTCAAGCTTGGCGGCGGGGAAGGTGCCAATCTTATCGGCTCGGTTGCGGTCGTGGCACTCTACCTGCTGACCATCGTCGGCCAGCGCGCGGTCGGTCGAGTAGAGATCGTGCTTGTCGCAGTGAAACTTCTGATCCTGCTCAGCTTTCTGGTGGGGGGGCTCTGGTTCCTCGATCTCGATCTGCACCGGACCCATCAACGCGCACCGGCGCATACGCTGATCGCCAGCGTCGGGCTGACCTTTTTCGCCTATGCCGGCTTCGGCATGATGGCCAACGCCGCGGGAAACGTGGCGAATCCGGCTCGCACCATGCGCATTGCCTTCCCGCTTGCGATCCTCGTCACCTGCCTGCTCTACGTCGGGCTGAGCGTGGTGGTGGTTGGCGCGATCCAGCCGGCGGACCTCGCGGCCAGTGCCGACACGGCGGTCGCAACGGCAGCCCGACCCTATTTCGGCGCTGCTGGTGTGACGATCCTGTCCTTGGCAGCGCTGCTCGCCACCGCATCGGCGATCAATGCCAACATCTACAGCGGCAACGAGATGATCCGCAGCCTCTCGTCCGCCCGGCAGCTTCCGGCCGGCCTGGGCCGGTCACTCGCCGGGGCGAGTTCTCGCGGAGTGGCCGTTGGCGTCGCAGCTGTGCTGGTGATGACTAACGTCTTCGACTTGGTCACCGTTGCAAATGCCGCTGGTGCGGTTTTCCTTTTTGTCTACCTGGCCGTCTACTGGGTGGCGTGGCGCAAACGCACCGATACCGGTGCGGTTGGTGCAGTGCTTCTGTGCGGGGCCCTGCTGATGGGTGGCGTGTTCGTGGCGTTCCTGGTGAGCATGTGGAACACGCAACCAGCTGCGCTTGGAACCTTCATAGGCGCAGTGATCTTTTCGATCCTGCTCCAGGCCATATTGAAGATGCGGAGTGTCCCCCCAGTGCAGTGAATTCTGGCGGGTACGACTCTGAACCAGATCACGAGCACGGATCCCCTTGCCCCCGACGCCGAGGCGACGGCGCGTCCGGCAGGTCGTGTCATCGGCCGCGGCATCGGATAGGCGCGCCCGACAAAGTATCGGTCTGAGCTGGCGGCGAAGATCGTCGAAGCCATGATCCTCGGTCTCTCGGAGACCGCAGGGGCAGCCGAGATCGACGTGGCCGGGACACGCTCCACGAGTGGGCCCGGCAGCACCCGGAACTTTCCGACGCGATAAACAGGGCCGAGGCAAAGCGGTTCGACTACGTCGCGAAGCGCCTGCTGACAGCAGCGGACGGCCCGACCGCCAGCACCACCATCTTCGCCCTCAAGAACGCCTGCCCTCAGGAGTGGAGGAACGAGCACCGCGTCCAGGTCGATACCCCCGACCGGATGGCCCAGGCGGTCAAGGCAATCGCCGAGATGGGCTCGCCATTCCCCATCGCCACCGCCAAGTGTCAACGCCGGAGTAAAATCCGGCCAGTCGGCGGCGCAAAAGCAGGCCACTTCCGGTTTGGGCATGACGCGTTCGGCATGGCGGCGGCCAGGCAGCCGCGCTCCCCAGATAGCTGGCGGCTGACTGGCCGCCTTGGCCCGCAAGGGCCAAGTCAGCGCAGGTAAGGTCGGGTGGTGTCGGTTGATTTCCGCGCGCGGCTTTGCGCCAGGTGGTAGCTCTCGCCGTTCATCTCGATGATGTGGACGTGGTGTGTCTGGCGGTCTAGGAGGGCCCCGGTGAGGCGCTCGGTGCCGAAGGTCTCGGTCCATTCGTCGAATGGCAGGTTGCTGGTGATCAGCGTCGCGCCGCGTTCGTAGCGCTGGGAGATCAGTTCGTCGAGCGTTAGATCGCCCTTCCGCGCCACCCGCACCTCCAGCTAAGCGCGCACCGGCTCCAGCCTCGAGATCGGCAAAGACAGCTTGCGTTTCCGCGCCAGCGCCGAGGCGGCGCGCAGCACGACGTAGGGCCGACCGCCGTTGGCCCAGACCTGAGACCACGACCATAAGCCTCTGGCGGGTCAGTTCACGATGGAAAACCCGGGTCAGTTCTCATCGGAAATCAACATTATATGGACAACGAGCATCACGCGACACTACGGGAACCCGATCGCAGATACAGACCACAAGAATTTGGAGCTGGCCCCCCGTTCGAGCCGGGGAGGCGGTAGCATCCTCTGACGCAAGCCCCTCGCCCTGCGGCCGTCTGCGCGCTTCGGCAGGATGGTCGGACCGGACGCGGGAGGCTGGGAGCGGCCCGCCGGCCCTGCCTTCAGCCGTCGTCACCCCGGTGCCGGTGGCTGCGACCGGGTCGCGGGCCGCTGCGCGCCCGGCGGAGGGCTGCGGGGAGGATCAGGACCATGCCGGCGAAGAGGCCGGCATAGCCGAGCAGGGCGAGAAAGAGGCTGGGGCCGAGCAGGCCGACCACCATGGCGAGTTGCAGGCCGAGCGCCGCGAGGATGATGGCGAGGGCGGCAATCGTCGCGCGCATGGGGGGCCTCCGGTCAGCGGTGAAGCCAGCACCAGCTGGTCTGGCCCGGGCGGGGCTGGAACGCGGGTGGCGCGTCGCGGTCGCAAAGCCCCTGCATGGCGTGGGGACAGCGGGGGTGAAAGCTGCATCCGGGCGGAAGGTTGGCAGGGTCGGCGGCTTCGCCACGGACCTCAAAGGAGAGTTTTATATCTGGG
>PUNI01000017.1 GCA_003551745.1 Paracoccaceae bacterium
CGCATCCCGGCCTCTCCCTTGCCGGCCAGACGCATCCGCGTGCCGGTCTCGACGCCGGCGGGAATGTCCACCGAGAGCGTGCGCGGCCGTTCCACCCGGCCCGCTCCGCCACATGCCCGGCAGGGGTTCTTCACGATCTGGCCCGTGCCGCCGCAGGTGGGGCAGGTCCGCTCCACGGTGAAGAAGCCCTGCTGGGCGCGCACCTTGCCGAGGCCCGAGCATGTGGGGCAGGTCACCGGCTCGGAGCCGCCCTCGGCCCCGGTGCCGTCGCAGGCTTCACAGACCGAGAGCGCGTTGACCGTGACCGTCTTCTGCGCGCCGGCAAAGGCCTCTTCCAGCGAAATGGTGAGATTGTAGCGCAAGTCCGAGCCGCGGCTGGCGCGGCCACGCGCCCCGGCCCGGCCGCCGCCCATGAAATCGCCGAAGAGATCCTCGAACACATCCGAGAAGGCCGAGGCGAAATCCGGCCCGCCACCATAGGCGCGTCCGCCGGCTCGCGGACCGGCGCCCGCACCGCCATCGAAGGCGGCATGGCCGAAGCGGTCATAGGCGGCCTTCTTCTCGGGATCCTTGAGGATATCGTAGGCTTCGTTGACGTCCTTGAACTTCGCCTCGGCCTGCGGGTCTTCGGCGTTGGAGTCGGGGTGAAGCTCGCGTGCCTTGCGGCGATAGGCCTTCTTGATGTCGTCGGCCGAGGCCGTGCGCGACACGCCAAGCGTCTCGTAGAAATCGCGTTTCGCCATTCGGGCCTCTCATGCAAACGTCGCGGGCCGACCCTGCCCCGCATCCACGGGTCGGGGCCGGCCCCGGCGTGCTGTCACTGATCAGGAGCTCTTGCGCTTCCGATCGTCGTCGAGATCCTCGAAATCGGCGTCCACGATATCCTCGTCAACCCCGCGCGGCTCTTCGCTGGCTTCGGCGCCTTCGGTTTCAGCCTGCTGCGCCTTGTAGATCGCCTCGCCCAGCCGCATCGACGCCTCGGTCAGGTTCTGGATGGCCGACTTGATCTTGCCGGCATCCTCGCCGCCCGCGGCTTCCTCGAGCGCGCCCATGGCAAGCTCGATCGCCTCGACTGTCGAGGGGTCGACCTTGTCCTTGTGCTCCTCAAGCGACTTGCGCGTGGCATGCAGCAGGCTTTCGGCCTGGTTCTTCGCCTCGACGAGGTCTCGGCGCTGCTTGTCGACCTCGGCATTGGCCTCGGCGTCCTTCACCATCTTCTCGATGTCTTCCTCCGACAGGCCGCCCGAGGCCTGGATGGTGATCTTCTGTTCCTTGTTGGTGGCCTTGTCCTTGGCCGAGACGTTGACGATACCGTTGGCGTCGATGTCGAAGGTCACCTCGATCTGCGGCATGCCGCGCGGTGCCGGCGGAATGCCCTCGAGGTTGAACTGGCCCAGCATCTTGTTGTCGGCCGCCATCTCGCGCTCGCCCTGGAAGACGCGGATGGTGACCGCGCCCTGATTGTCCTCGGCGGTCGAGAAGATCTGGCTCTTCTTCGTCGGGATCGTCGTGTTGCGGTCGATCAGACGGGTGAACACGCCGCCCAGCGTCTCGATCCCCAGCGACAGGGGCGTGACGTCGAGCAGCACCACGTCCTTGACGTCACCCTGCAGCACGCCGGCCTGGATGGCGGCACCGAGTGCCACCACCTCGTCGGGGTTGACGCCCTTGTGGGGCTCCTTGCCGAAGAACTTGCCGACCTCCTCGATCACCTTGGGCATCCGGGTCATGCCGCCCACAAGCACCACCTCGTCGATGTCGGAGGCGGAGAGCCCGGCATCCTTGATCGCTGCCTTGCAGGGTTTCATCGTGCGCGCGATCAGGTCGGCGACGAGGCTTTCCAGCTTCGCCCGGGTCAGCTTCATCACCATGTGCAGCGGCTGGCCCGTCGCCTTGTCCATCGAGATGAAGGGCTGGTTGATCTCGGTCTGGCTGGACGAGCTGAGCTCGATCTTGGCCTTCTCGGCAGCCTCCTTCAGCCGCTGCAGCGCCATCTTGTCGAGCGTGAGGTCAACACCATGCTCCTTCTTGAACTCCTCGGCGAGGTAGGTGACGATCCGCATGTCGAAGTCCTCGCCGCCGAGGAACGTGTCCCCGTTGGTGGACTTCACCTCGAACAGGCCCTCGTCGATCTCGAGCACGGTGATGTCGAAGGTGCCGCCGCCGAGGTCGTAGACCGCGATGGTCTTCGAATCCTTCCTGTCGAGGCCATAGGCGAGCGCCGCCGCGGTGGGCTCGTTGATGATGCGCAGCACCTCGAGACCGGCGATCTTGCCGGCATCCTTGGTGGCCTGCCGCTGGGCGTCGTTGAAATAGGCCGGCACGGTGATCACCGCCTGCTCGACCTTCTCGCCGAGATAGCTCTCGGCGGTTTCCTTCATCTTCTGGAGGATGAAGGCGGAAATCTGGCTGGGCGAGTATTTCTCGCCGCGCACCTCGACCCAGGCGTCGCCGTTGCCGCCATCGACGATGGCATAGGGGACGAGCTTCTTGTCCTTCTCCACCGCCTCGTCGCCCATGCGACGACCGATCAGGCGCTTGACCGCGAAGATCGTGTTGGTGGAGTTCGTCACCGCCTGCCGCTTGGCCGGCTGCCCGACCAGACGCTCGCTGTCGGTGAACGCGACGATTGACGGCGTGGTGCGCGCGCCTTCGGAATTCTCGATTACCCGGGGCTGCGCACCGTCCATGATGGCGACGCAGGAGTTCGTCGTCCCAAGGTCGATCCCGATGACTTTCGGCATGTTTCGTGTCCTCTTCTTTCGGCGATACTTCGGCCGCCGGGTCCTGCTCCGGCCCCCGGCCGCCCATCCCATGCGCCGCCGGCGCAGGGCCGTTGACGCTTCGGCGGGTATATAGGAAGGGGTCTCGGGGCCTGCAACACGCACGCCGGCGTGAAAATGACTGGGACATGACGCTTTATCCCGACCCGGACAGACGCCGCCTTCTCAACGGCGCCGAACTGTGGCCGGGGCTTCTGGACAGCGACGCGCAACAGGCCCTGCTGGAGGATCTGCGCGGCGTCGTGCGGGCGGCGCCGCTGGTGCAGCCGGTCACGCCAGGGGGCCGGAAGATGTCGGTGCGGATGACCGCGGCGGGCCGCTTCGGCTGGGTCTCGGACCGGCAGGGATACCGCTATGCAGAGCGCCATCCGTCGGGCGTGGCCTGGCCGCCGATCCCCCGGCTGGCGCTGGAGGTTTGGCGGGCGGTGTCGGGCGGCGCGCGGGCGCCCGAGTGCTGCCTCGTCAATTTCTACGGCGAGGGCGCACGGATGGGGCTGCACCAGGACCGTGACGAGGCAGATTTCAGCTGCCCGGTTGTCTCGATCAGCCTCGGCGACGACGGGCTCTTCCGGGTTGGCGGCACCGAGCGGGGCGGGCGCACCGCCTCGGCCTGGCTCGGCTCGGGCGACGTGGCGGTGCTGGGCGGCCCGGCGCGGCTGGCCTGGCACGGGGTCGATCGCATCCGCTTCGGGTCGTCCCGGCTGCTGCCGCAGGGCGGCCGGATCAACCTGACGCTGCGCGTGGTGACCTGACCAGCTTTCCATCGCGCACGCCATGGCGTAGAGCCACCCCAGCCGATCCGCGGAGCGCCCGATGGCCGCCGACATGCTCTCGACCGTGATCAAGCCCCTGCACCGCGAGGGCTACCGCTTCCTCGCGATCTTCGGGATCGTGACGCTGGCGCTCTATTTCGTCTGGGCCCCGCTGGGTTGGATCGGGCTGGGGCTGACGATCTGGTGCTACTACTTCTTCCGTGACCCCGACCGCATCACCCCCACCCGCCCGGGGCTGATCGTCAGCCCGGCCGACGGCGTCGTCTCGCAGATCGGCCCGGCCGTGCCGCCGGCCGAGCTGGGCCTCGGTCCCGCGCCGATGACGCGGGTTTCGGTCTTCATGAACGTCTTCGACTGCCATGTGAATCGCGCCCCCGTCGGCGGCACGGTCACGCGGATCGTCTATCGGCAGGGCAAGTTCCTGAACGCCTCCCTCGACAAGGCCAGCGAGGACAACGAGCGCAACGCGCTGGCGATCCGGCTCGACGACGGGCGGATGCTGGCGGTGGTGCAGATCGCCGGCCTCGTGGCGCGGCGCATCCTGTGCGATGCGGTCGAGGGGGAGCGGCTGGAAACCGGCCAGCGCTTCGGCATGATCCGCTTCGGCTCGCGCCTCGACACCTATCTGCCCGAGGGCGTGGCGCCGCTGGTCGCCGAGGGCCAGACCACCCTCGCCGGCGAGACCGTGCTTGCCGATCTGGCCTCCGACGAGCCCGCGCGCAGCGGCACCGTGCGCTGAGCCATGCGCCGAACCCGCCGCCTGCGTCCGCGCCGCACCCTGTCGCTGCTGACGCTTCTGCCCAATCTGGTCACCATCCTCGGTCTCTGCGCGGGGCTGACCTCGATCCGCTTCGCCATGCTCGGACAGTTCGAGATCGCGGCCGGGCTGATCATCTTCGCCGCCATCATCGACGGGCTCGACGGGCTGATCGCGCGCCGGCTGAACGCGGCAAGCCCGTTCGGCGCGGAACTCGACTCGCTGTCGGATTTCGTGAGCTTCGGGGTCGCGCCGGCGGTGGTGATCTATACCTTCGCGCTGCAAGATCTGCGCGGGGCGGGCTGGGTCTTCGTTCTGGTCTTCGCCATCGGCTGCTGCCTGCGGCTGGCGCGCTTCAACGTGGGCCGCAGCGCGCCGGACGCCCCCACACGCACCCATTTCACCGGCGTTCCGGCCCCGGCCGGGGCGATGCTGGGCCTGTTCCCGCTCTTTCTGTCGCTCGACGGGCTGTGGGCCAGCGAGACATGGCCCCTCGCGGTGGCCGTCTGGCTTGGCCTTGTCGGCGCGCTGATGGTCAGCCGGATGGCCACGCTCTCGCCCAAGGCACTGCGCATCCGCCGCGAGCAGGCGGCCTGGGTGCTGGTCGGGGCGGCAATTCTGGTGGGCATCGCCTTCACGCGTTTCTGGCTCTTCATGGCGCTTGCCTGCATGGCCTATGGCGTCACCCTCGCCTATGCAGGCCTCGCCCGCTGGCGCCCCTCGCGACCGACACAGGAATAGGAATACGGCATGGAACCTGACGCGGTGCGCACCTCCTATCGCCGCTGGGCGCCGATCTACGATGCCACCTTCGGCGCCATCACCGGGGTCGGGCGCCGGCGGGCCGTCGCCTATGTCAACAGTCGCGCCGGCAGCGTGCTGGAGGTGGGCGTCGGAACCGGGCTCGCGCTGACGGCCTACAAGCCGCATCTTGAGGTCACCGGCATCGACTTCTCCGACGAGATGCTCGCCAAGGCCCGGACAAAGGTGGCGAAACTCGGCCTGAGCCATGTGCGCGATCTGCGCCAGATGGACGCCCGCACCCTTGATTTCCCGGATGCCAGCTTCGACACCGTGGTGGCGATGTATCTCGTCTCGGTGGTGCCCGAGCCCGAGCGGGTGGTCGCCGAGATGGCGCGGGTCTGCAAGCCGGGCGGCGAGGTGGTCATCGTGGGCCATTTCGCGCGCGATACCGGCCTGTTGTCGGTGCTGGAGCGGGCCTTCGCGCCGCTTGCCAACGTGATCGGCTGGCATTCGGATTTCGAGAAGGCGCGGGTGCTGGGCTGCCCGCTGCTCGAGGTCACCGAGGAAAGCACCCTGCCGCCCTTCGCGATGTTCACCTTCCTGCGTCTGCACCGGAGCGCCGGGACGGCGTGACGTTCATCCCGGCTTGCACCATGTGCCGGCGCCGTGCCACATCCCGCCAAGCTCGTCTCATTCCTTCAAGGTGATCGCCCATGCTCCATGTCGACATTCCCACGCGCCCCGAGATTGCCGGGCTCGTCGCCGCGCGCGGGCCCGCGCATGTCAGCCTCTATCTGCCCACCACGCCCGAGACACAGCACATCGAGGCCGCGCGCATCGCGCTCGGCAACCTGCTGCGCGAGGCCGAGGCGCAGCTCGAGGCCGCGGAGACCCCGAAGCGCACGATATGGCCGATCTCCGAGCAGGTGCAGGACCTGATCGACGACGAGGAATTCTGGCGGCTGCAGTCCAACAGCCTTGCGGTCTTCATCACCCCGGAGAGCCTGCGCAGCTTCCGCCTGCCCAACCATCTGCAGAAGACCGTGCAGGTCGCCGACCGCTTCTTCCTCAAGCCGCTCCTGCGCGCGGTCAGCGTGCCGCAGCACGCCTTCGTGCTGGCGCTGGAGGAGGGTGGCGTGCGGCTGATCGAGGTCTTCCCCGACATGGCGCCGCAGGAGGTCCGCGTGCCCGACATGCCGAAGGATGCCGCCTCGGCGGTGGGCACGGCGAATGTCAACTCGCGCTCGGCCTCGGGACGCATCCAGGGCGGCGAGGGCCAGAAGGTGCGGCTGCGCCAGTATGCCCGCAAGGTGGATGCCGCGCTGCGTCCGGTCCTGGCGGGCCGCCACGAGCCGCTGATCGTCGCCGCCGCGGATCCGATGCTGTCGATCTGGCGTTCGGTCAACAGCTATCCGGGGCTGGCCCCGCGGGCGATCGAGACGAGCCCCGCGCGGATGCCTGAAGCCGAGCTGGCGCAGGCCTCCCGCGACGTGCTCGACGGGCTGCACGCCGAGCGGCTGGAGGAGTTCGCCGACCTCTACGCCCGCCGCGCCTCCGAGGGCCGCGCCACCGCCGACATCGCCCAGGCCGCACGTGCCGCCACCATGGGCGCGGTGGACACGCTCGTGGTGGATATCGACACGGTGGTGCCGGGCTGGGTGGACGATGCCACCGGCGCGGTGGAGTTCGCCGAGGCCGACGGGCCGGGCACCTATGGGGTGGTGGACGAGATCGCGGGCCGGGTGCTCGCGATGGGCGGCACCGTGCTGGGCGTCCGGCGGGACGACATCCCCGGCGGCAGCGAACTGGCTGCGGTTCTACGCTATGCGGTCTGATACGCCGCGAGGCCACGGCCGGCATGGCGGCGAAGCCCGATAAGGAGCCTTCCATGGACGGCGGCATGGATCACGACCGGCTGTTCCGGATCATGCGGCGCCTCGCGCTGGAGGCCGGCGCGAAGATCATGGAGGTCTATGCCGCACCCGATTTCGAGGTGCGCGCCAAGGGCGATGCGAGCCCGGTGACAGAGGCCGACGAGGCCGCCGACGCGCTGATCTCGGCCGGTCTGCGCGCGGCCTTCCCCGAGATCGCTCTGATCACCGAGGAACAGGCCGCCACACACACGGCGCAGGCCGACCGCTTCCTGATCGTGGATCCGCTCGACGGCACAAAGGAATTCGTCCAGCGGCGCGGCGACTTCACCGTCAACATCGCCTATGTCGAGGCCGGCCTGCCACGGCGCAGCATTGTCTATGCGCCGGCGAAGGGTCGGATGTTCTACACCACCCCCGAGGGCGGCGCGGTCGAGGAAGACGGCCCGTTCGACCCCGCCCGCATCGGCACGCAGCGCCCGCTCGCGGTCTCGGTGCCGGACAATGCGGCGCTGATGGTGGTGGCCTCGAAATCCCATCGCGACGCCGCCACCGATGCCTATATCGGGCGCTACAGCGTGGCCGACATGCGCTCGGCGGGCTCGTCGCTGAAATTCTGCCTGGTCGCCAGCGGCGAGGCCGATCTCTATCCGCGGCTTGGGCCGACAATGGAATGGGACACGGCAGCGGGCCATGCGGTGCTGCTGGCGGCTGGCGGAAGCGTGGTGCGCTTCGACGACCACGCGCCCCTGACCTATGGCAAGCCCGGCTACCGCAACCCCTTTTTCATCGCCCATGCGCCGGGCGTGACGCTGAAGGGGCGATGATGCCGCGCCGGGATGCGGCAGCGCGGCCGTGACCGGCCCGGCGCCCACCAGCCTGATCATCGTCAG
>PUNI01000021.1 GCA_003551745.1 Paracoccaceae bacterium
ACCCGCCTCGCGCGTCGCCAGAAGGACAAGCGCTGCGCCATCGAGGCCGGTGCCCTCCAGCCCGGTGTCCTCCAGGCCGGTGTCGAGGGCAATCACGGCGCGGTCGCCGCGCGTGGCCGCGGCCCGCTCCAACCCACCCGCCACGCCCATCAGGGCCAGCCCGAGGCTGTTGGCCTCGGCGGGAAAGAGGGCGATCCGCGCCTTCTCGCCCAGCGCCATCGCGACATCGGCGGCCGCCTCCAGCACCGCCGGATCGCCCGCGCCGCTACCCGCGATCACGACCGGGGCGGCCGCGGCGGCAAGCTCGCGGGCAACTGCGGCGGCTTCCGCATCGGCCGCCTCGCCGCGCAGCGCCGCGGCCACGGCCCGGCCGAAGGCCGCCACCTCGGCCGGCGGCCGGCGAAGGGCACGCGCCGCCGCCGTGTCGAGTGCATCGGGCAGCGGGGTGACCAGCGTGACCGGAGCGCGGCGCCCCTCACCGGCAACGCGCACCGCGTTGTCGAGCCAGAGGGTGACGCCCTTCTGGGCCGCAAGCGCGCGCTCGGCCGACCGTGTCGCCTGCCGCAGCGCCAGCGCCGCCCGCGGCGCGGCCCCGGTGAGATCGAGTCCGAGCACCAGCGCGGCATCGGCGGTCTCGATATCCTTGAGGCTGGCGATCCCGGCCGGACCTGCCGCGAGAAGGGTGGCGATACGCGCGTCGCAGGCGGCTTCGGCGTCGGCAACGCCGGCAAAGAAGTTCTCTGCGCCCACCAGACGGCGCAGGGCGAGATTAGCCTCCAGCGAGGCCCGTGGCGAGCCGATGCCGATCGCGCCGCCGGCGAGGATCTCCTGCGCGCGCACCAGCGCCTTCCCCGGGGCCGCCTGCTCGCCGTCGATCCGCGGCGCGGCGAGCCGGCCGGGCGCATCGACCCAATGCGCGCCGAACCGGCCGCGATCGCAGAGGAAGAAGCCGTTGATCGCGCCGTGATAGCGGTTCTCGACCCGCCGCAGCCGCCCGTCACGCTCCGACAGCGTGGTGTTGCAGCCCACCGCGCAGCCGGCGCAGACCGAGGGCGTGCGCATCATGTCCCAGGGCCGGGCGTAGTTCTGCGACCAGTAGCGGTCGTCGAAGACCCCGGTGGGGCAGACCTCGGCAAGGTTGCCCGCGAAGGGACTTTCCAGCACGCCGTCCTCGGCGCGGCCGAAATAGACCCGGTCATGGGCGCCGAAGACATCCAGATCGCGCCCGCCGGCATAGCCGCGATAGAAGCGCGTGCAGCGGTAGCATGCGATGCAGCGGTTCATCTCGTGGGTGAGGAGGGGGCCGAGGTTCTGGTTGCGGTGCGTGCGCTTGGCAAAGCGCGCGCGACGGCGGACATGGCCCGTCGCCACCGTCATGTCCTGCAGGTGGCAGGCGCCGCCCTCCTCGCAGACCGCGCAGTCATGCGGGTGGTTGACCATCAGCCATTCGATGACGCGGGCCCGGAATTGCGCCGCCGGCTCGGCCGCGACCGACACCTTCTGGCCCTCGGCGGCCGGGGTCATGCAGGCCATCTCGATCCGCTCCTGCCCGTTCTCGGTGACGGTGACGGCGCAGAGCCGGCAGGCGCCGATCGAGCCCATCGCGCCGTGCCAGCAGAAATGCGGCACCATCACCCCGGCCTCCGTGCAGGCGGTGAGCAGATCGACGCCCGCGCGGGCCGCGACCTCGCGGCCGTCGATGAAGAGGGTCAGCCTGCCGGTCAAAGGACTCCCCTCCGGATCGGGCAGCCACCGTCCAGATGCGCCTCGAAGAGGTCGCCGAAACGTGCAAGCCCGGTGGCGAGAGGGGCCATGGCGCCGCCCATCAGGTCGCAGAAGCTCCGCCCGCGCGGGCCCGCCTCTGCCGCCGTCATGCGCAGGATCTCCAGATCGCCGGGCTCGGCGGTGCCTTCCTCCAGCGCGTCGAGGATGCGGGCGACCCAGGGCAGCCCGTCGCGGCAGGGCGTGCACCAGCCGCAGCTCTCGCGGGCATAGAAACGCTGGTGGCGGGCCAGCACGCCGATCGGGCAGGCGGTCTGGTCCAGCACGATCATGGTGCCGGTGCCGAACATCGAGCCCGCCGTCTTGCAATGGCCGAAGTCGAGGGGGAGGTCGAGCTCGGCTTCCTCCAGAAACCCCGAGGCTCCGCCGCCGGGCTGGAAGCAGCGCAGCTTCCCGTTGCCGGAAAGCCCGCCCGAACGCTCTATCAGTTCGCGCGCCGTGGTGCCCATGGGCGCCTCGATCAGCCCGGGTTTGTTCACGCGGCCGGACACCGCATAGAGCTTGGTGCCGCCTTCCTCGGTGCGCGACAGCGCCCGGAACCACTGCGGCCCGTTGGCGAGGATGTGGGGCACCAGCGAGATCGTCTCGACATTGTTGACGGTGGTGGGCCGGCCGAAGAGGCCCGACTGGGCCGGGAAGGGCGGGCGCTTGCGGGGCACCGCGCGCTTGCCCTCCAGCGACTCGATCAGCGCGGTCTCCTCGCCGACGATGTAGCGACCGGCAGACGGCTTGACCTTCATGGTCAGCGAGAAACCCGAGCCGAGGATGTCGCGCCCCAGCAGGCCGGCCGCCTCGGCCTCGGCGATCGCGCGCTTCATGGCGGCGATGCCGGGGCGGTATTCGTCGCGGATCAGCACATAGGCGACGGTGGCATGGGTGGCATAGGCGGTGATGATCGCGCCCTCGATCACCTGATGGGGCAGCGCCTCCAGGAGGAAGCGGTCCTTGAAGGCGCCGGGCTCCATCTCGTCGCCGTTGACGATGAGATAGTTGGGGCCGGTGCCCGGGGCCTCGGCCGGGTCGGCCATGAACTTCCATTTCTGCGCGGCCGGAAAGCCCGCCCCGCCGCGGCCGTTGAGATTGGCCTGATCGACCCGGTCCAGCACCTGGGCCGGGGTGAGCTTCAGCGCGCGCTCCACGGCCTCGTAGCCGGCCTCGGCCCGCCATTCGGCCAGGCTGTGGGGCGTCCGGTCGGGCCGGGCGCGACCGGTCATCGGCGTCTCGCTCATGGCGCCGCCTCGAGAAGCGGGGCAAGATCCTCGGGCGCGAGCGGCCCGACGAGCCGCCGGTCGCGGCCCACCGCGGCGGCCGGCGCATGGTCGCAACCGCCGAGGCAGGCGCAGTTGATCAGCGTGTATTTCCCGTCGCCCGTGGTCTCGCCGAAGCCGATTCCGAGCCGCGCCATGACCGCGTCGCGCACAGCGTCGGCGCCGTTGAGCCAGCAGGAGGCGCCGTCGCAGAGAAGGATCACCGTCTCGCCCACCGGGCGGCGAAAGATCATCGAATAGAAGGTCGCGAGGTTGTCGAGTTCGGCCGGTGTCACGCCCAGCAACTCGGCGACTTCCGCCAGCCGGGCGTCGGAGACCCAGCCCTCGGCGTGCTGGATCAGCCGAAGCGATTCCAGCATCGCCGGGCGGGCGCCGCCGAAGCTGTCCATGGCCGCGCGGATGTCCTCGGCGAGGGGCTCGGGCAGGCTCATCGGTCGACGTCCGACATCACGAAGTCGACGGCGGCAATCTGCACCACGATGTCGGCCACCGTCATGCCCGGAACCATCACCGGGATCATCTGTAGATGGGCGAAGGAGGGGGTGCGGATGCGGGTGCGATAGCTTTCGGTGCCGCCATCGGAGACGATGCTGTATTGTGTCAGGCCGCGGTTGCCCTCGACCTGGCCGGTGGCCTCGCCTGCGGGCACGACGGTCCCCTGGCTCATGGCGAGGAAGTGGTGGATCAGCGTCTCGATGTCGGCGAAGCTGCGGTCGCGCGCCGGCGGGGTGGTCAGGGGGTGGTCCGCCTTCACCGGGCCTTCAGGCATGTTCTCGACGCACTGGCGGATGATCCTGAGCGACTGGCGGATCTCCTCGGCCCGCACCCAGGTGCGCTCATAGCAATCGCCGCGATGGCCGACCGGCACCTCGAAGTCGAACTGCTCGTAGCCGGAATAGGGCCGCGTCTTGCGCAGGTCCCAGTCGCAGCCGGTGGCCCGCAGCTGCGGCCCGGTGGTGCCCCAGGCCAGCGCCTGGGCGGTGTCGTAGGTTCCGATGTCACGGGTGCGCACCCGGAAAAGCTCGGACTGCAATACCATCCGATCGTATTCGTCGAGCCGGGGGGGCAGCCAGTCGAGCAGCTCGCGCACCAGCCCGTCCCAGCCGCTGGGCAGGTCCATCGCCACGCCGCCGATGCGGAAGAAGGCCGGATGCATCCGCGCGCCGGTGATCGTCTCCATGATCCGGTGGATGCGCTCGCGGTCGGTGAACATGTAGAAGACCGGGCTCATCGCGCCCACGTCCTGCGCCATCGTGCCATAGAACAGCAGGTGGCTGTTGATGCGGTAGAACTCCGACAGCATCACCCGGATCATCTGCGCGCGCGGCGGCACGGTGATGCCGCAGAGCCGCTCGACCGCCAGCAGATAGGGCAGCTCGTGGATCACGCCGCCCAGGTAATCCACCCGGTCGCAGTAGGGGATGAAGCCGTGCCAGGTCTGGCGTTCGGCCATCTTCTCCACGCCGCGGTGGTGATAGCCGATATCGGGCTCCGCCCAGACCACCTCCTCGCCGTCGAGGCCCAGCACGATGCGGAACACGCCGTGCGTGGAGGGGTGGTGCGGGCCGAAGTTGAGGACCATCAGCTCGTGCCCGTCGCGCTCGACGGGCTGGCCCCAGCGTGCGGGGTCGGGCTGCATCGCGGCCTCGGTCGCGTCGAAATGCGCCTCGGTCATCCGGAACGGCGGGCGCTCGGTGGCGCGGGCGTAATGGGCCTTGCGCAGCGGGTGGCCCTCCCACAGCGGCGACATCAGGATGCGGCGGTGATCGTCGCGCCCCTCGAAGTGCAGGCCGAACATGTCGAAGGCCTCGCGCTCGTACCAGTCGGCGTTGGGATAGACACCGGTGAGCGTGGGCATGCTCGGCGCACCGGCATCGCAGGCGATCTTCAGCCGGATGTCGGCGTTGCGCGTGAGGCTGACGAGATGGGTGCAGACGGTGACGCCCGAGGCCGGCTGGCCGGCGCGCTGCTGCCGCTCGGTCTCGTCGATGCACCAGAGATCGGACAGCAGCGGGAAGGGCTGCGGAATCTCCTCCTTCAGGAAGCGGTGGATCGCGGGCGCCGCCTCGGGCGCGACCCAGAGCACGGGGCAGCCGTCGGCCGTGGGTTGCTGGGCGAGAATGGCCGGGCCGAACCGCGCCCGCAATTCCTCCACGGGATCGGGTGGCGGAACGCCGTCGAGGCTCATGCCGGACGCCCTCCCATCAGAACCCCTCGGGGTCGTCGAGCCGGCGCACCGCCATGCGCTCGGCGCGCAGCTGGTCCCGGCGCGGCTCGGGCGCGAAGGGCGCGGGTGGCCTCTGCGGCGCGCTCCAGTCGCCGAGCCGGATCTGCAGCGGGCGGCGCTCGGCAGCGATCTTGCCCTGCAGCAGCACCAGCGCCTCCATCAGCTGTTCGGGCCGCGGCGGGCAGCCGGGGACATAGACATCCACGGGCAGGAAACTGTCGACGCCCTGTACCACCGAATAGATGTCGTACATCCCGCCCGAATTGGCGCAGGCCCCCATCGAGATCACCCAGCGCGGCTCGCGCATCTGCTCGTAGAGCCGCTTGAGCGGCACCGCCATCTTGTGGAACACCGTGCCCGAGACGATCAGCAGATCGGCCTGCCTGGGGGTGGAGCGGATCACCTCGGCCCCGAAACGGGCCTGATCATAGACCGGGGTCAGCGCGGTCGCCATCTCGACATAGCAGCAGGACAGGCCGAAATTGAACGGCCAGAGCGAGTGCTTGCGCGACCAGGCGACGAGCGCGTCGAGCCGGGTGAAGAGCGCCGACAACGCCATGGCCTCGCCCGGTTGCGGCGGCGCTGTGGGGCGGGCCAGATCTGCGCTCATGGCCGGCCCCGTGGCATGCGGTCGGATTTGCGCGGCCCGGTTTCGAGGGCGCCGTCGAGCCAGAGATAGGCGAGCGCGGCCAGCAGCACGACGATGAAGACGGTGGCGGCGATCAGCCCCTCGGTGCCCGCCTCGCGCGCCGCGATCGCCCAGGCGAAGAGGATCGCCACCTCCATGTCGAAGATCATGAAGGCGACGGCGATCAGGAAATAGGGGGCGGCCAGAGGCGTCGTCATCGCCCTGTTGGGCGGTGCGCCGGACTCGTAGACGCCGAAGCCCGGGCGCGAGGGCTCGCGCAACAGCCCGGCGAAGAGCAGGATCACCACCACGAAGGCGCCGGACACCGTCACGTGCAGAAGGAGCGCGGTGCGCGGGTCGATGGTGGCGATCAGATCGAGCATCGGGCCATTTCCCGGGGCTGAGCAACAATCATGCCGCCCTGACGGCGGCATGTCCTGCGACCGTAGAACAGCACCGCGCGGCCACATTGATCTGCGTCAAGCCGGTCACGGCAAGGCCGCAGCGCCGGGGCTGCTGCGGCCGCCCCCGTGATTATAATTTCCCCTTCCATTCAAAGGTCTGCCGGATACCGGCGTGCCGCGCTGCGGCGTGGACGAGCGCGATACCGCAAGACAGCCATGCGGTCGGCGCATGGCAAATGCCGCATGCCATGGTGCACACTCATGGCTCAAGCCCATGACTCGCCGGTGCTCCCCCGGCGCGGCGGCGCCGGGGGCTCAGATGCCGAGGGCGACGGCCGGCCCGAGGGCGGCCTCGTATTCCCGCGCGAGACGGGCGCAGAGTTCGGCGGCCGGTGGCAGGTCGTCGATGCCGCCCACGCCCTGCCCGGCCGACCAGAAGTCGCGCCAGGCCTTCGCCTCCCCCTCCAGATCGAGCTTGGCGGCGGCGGGCAGCGCCGCCGGATCAAGGCCCCCGGCGATGACGCTGGGGCGCAGGAAATTGGCCGGAATGCCGCTGATCGCAGGGGTATACAGGATGTCGGCGGCACGGCTTTCCACGATCATGCGCTTGTGGCCTTCGGCCGCGCGGCTCTCACAGGTGGCGAGAAAGCGGGTGCCGAGATAGGCCAGATCGGCGCCCATCAGCCGGGCCGCGGCGACCTGCGCGCCGGTGTTGATCGCCCCGGCCAGAACCAGCGTTCCGTCGAAGACCTGCCGCAGCTCGTCGAGCAGCGCAAAGGGGCTGAGCGTGGCGGCATGGCCGCCCGCGCCGGCGGCAACCGCGATCAGCCCGTCGACCCCGGCCGCCGCGGCCTTCTCGGCGTGGCGCCGCGTGGTGACGTCGTGAAAGACCAGCCCGCCATAGCCCTGCACCCGGGAGACCAGCTCGGGCACCGCGCCCAGCGAGGTGATCACCAGCGGCACCCGCGCGGCGACGCAGACGTCGAGATCGGCCTCCAGCCGCGGGTTGGAGCGGTGCACGATCAGGTTGACGGCGAACGGGGCGGGATGCGGCGCAGCCGCGAGCCGGGCGCCGATCTGCCCGAGCCATGCCGCAAGCTCGGCCGAACTGCGGGCATTGAGCGCCGGGAAGCTGCCCAGCACCCCGGCACAGCAGGTCTCCACCACCAGCTCGGGTCCGGAGGCGAGGAACATCGGTGCCGCGATGGCGGGCAGGCGCAGGCGGCCGGCGAGGGTGGGCGGCAGGGGCATGGCGTCTCCTTCGGTTCATATGCGGTGGGAGGCGTAGCGGGCGGCTCAGCGGCCGGGGCGCAGGCTGCGGCGCAGCCCCGTGGCGGCGAGCCCGAGGCGGTGGCGCGCGCGCAGCCAGGGCGCCGGGCGGCGGTCGGCGCGCGCATGAC
>PUNI01000380.1 GCA_003551745.1 Paracoccaceae bacterium
CCCGACCCCGGCGGCCTTCTGGGAGGTCAAGGCCGACGGCCGCGCCTGGCTCGACTTCGCCAACGACGTGACCACCAAGGACGTCAGGCTCGCCGCGCAGGAGGGTTTCGCGTCGGTCGAGCATATGAAGCGCTACACCACGCAGGGGATGGCGCCCGATCAGGGCAAGTCGTCGAACGTCGGCGCGCTCGCGGTGCTGGCCGAGGCGACGGGGCGCGGCATCCCCGAGACCGGCACCACCACCTTCCGCCCGCCCTTCGCGCCGGTCTCGATCTCGGCGATGGGTGCGGGCGCCCGCGGCAAGGGCTTCGCGCCGCAGCGCTTCGCCACCTCGCACGACGCGTCGCTGGCCCGCCAGGCGCCGATGATCGAGGCCGGGCTCTGGTATCGGCCGAGCTATTTTCCCGCGCCCGGTGAAACCACATGGCGCGAGGCCTGCGACCGCGAGGTGCGTATGGTGCGCGAGGCCGTCGGCGTCACCGATGTCTCGACGCTCGGCAAGATCGAGTTCCAGGGCCCCGACACCGGCGCGTTCCTCGATTTCGTCTACTCGAACACCTTCTCGACGCTGAAGCCCGGCCGGGTGCGCTACGGGCTGATGCTGCGCGAGGACGGCCATGTCATGGACGACGGCACCACCGCGCGGCTTGCCGAGGATCGCTGGGTGATGACCACCGCCACCGCGGCCGCCGGCCTGGTGATGCGGCATCTGGATTTCGTCCAGCAAGCCTACCGTCCGCGTCTCGCCACCCGTTTCGTCTCGGTGACCGACGCTTGGGCGCAGTTCGCCGTGGCCGGACCGAAGGCGCGGCAGCTCCTCGACACGGTTCTCGACGCACCCCTTGGCGACTTCCCGTTCATGGCCTGCGGCACGGTCTCGCTCATGGGCGTCCCGGCGCGGCTCTTCCGCATCTCCTTCTCGGGCGAGGCGGGCTACGAGATCGCGGTGCCGGCCCGCTTTGGTGCAAGCCTCTTCCGCGATCTCGTCGCGCGGGCCGAGAGCCTCGGCGGCGGCGCCTACGGCATGGAGGCGCTGAACGTGCTGCGGATCGAGAAGGGCTTCGTCACCCATGCCGAGATCCACGGCCGCGTCACCGCCTTCGACATCGGCGCCGAGCGGATGGTCAGCGCGAAGAAGGACTGCATCGGCAAGGCCGCGAGCCGGCGCCCGGGCCTCCTCGGCCCCGACCGCGAGCAGCTGGTCGGCCTCAGGCCGCTCGCCCACAACGAGGCGCTGAGCGCCGGCGCGCATCTCTTCGAGGAAGGGGCGCCGCTCGACCGCCCGCATTCGCAGGGCTACACCACCTCGGCCTGCTGGTCGCCGACGCTCGGCAGCCATCTGGCGCTGGGTTTCCTGAGGGACGGCCGGGCCCGGCATGGCAGCCGCATCCGGCTGGTCGACCGGCTGCGCGGCATCGACGTGGCCTGCGAGGTCTGCGACCCGGTGTTCCTCGATCCCGAAGGGGGACGGATGCGTGGCTGAGCTGATCGCGACCGGCCCGCTCGACGGGATCCACGCGGCCGAGGCGCCGTTCGAGGCCGCAGGCTGCACGCTCGATACGCTGGCCCTTGGCCCGGTGGCCGCCGTCATGCCCCTTCCCGGCGCTGCAGGCGACGCCGACTCGGCGCTCCGCGCCGTCGGCCTCGGCCTTCCGGATCCCGGGCGTCTCATCGAAGGGCCGGAGGGTGCGCGTGTCGCCTGGGCGGGGCGCGAGACCGTCTTCCTGATCGGCATGCAGGCTCCGGACCTGCCGGGTGCGCCCGTCGTCGATCTGACCGATGGCTGGGTGGGTCTGTCGCTGGCGGGCCCGGGTGCCGTGGAGGTGCTCGCCCGCCTCGTGCCGATCGACCTCCGCCCCGCCGCCTTTCCCGACGGTCGCGCCGCGCGCACGCTTCTCGGCCACATTCAGGTACTGATCCTCAAGCGGGCAGGGCGCTTCGAGATCCTGCTCACGCGCTCCTACGCGCGTACGGCCTGGCACGAGATCGTCACTGCCATGCGTGCCGTCGCCGCCCGCACCGGCACCTGAGTCTCGCCAGAGGCGCCACGAAAAGCGGCACGGCGCGCGCAGGGGCTGCCGCCGCGGGGCGGCGACGCTTGCCCCGCGCTGCAGCCGAGGGTCACCTCCGCGATGAGTCGCCCGTCACCGGAGGTCCGCCCATGCTGATGCACCAGCTCCTGCTCGACGGCGCCGCGCGCCGCCCCGATGCCCCCTGCCTGCGCTGGACCGACCGCGAGCGCGCGCTTGACTATCAGGGTGCCGTCGCCGCGATGGAGGCGGCCGCCGGCGCGCTGGCCGAGGTCGGGGTGCAAGCAGGCGACCGCGTGACCATCTTCGCCCACAACGGGCTCGACTATGTGGTGAGCATGCTGGGCTGCTGGCGCCTCGGCGCGATTGCGGCCCTGGTCAACGTCAACTTCATCGACGAGCTCGACGGATACCTGGGCGACCACACGCCGACGGCAGTGGTGCTCACCCATGACGCGCTCGGGCCGGTCCGCGCTGCGGCGGCGAAACTGCCGGGCGTGCGCGCGCTTCTGTGCATGGATGGGGCGATGGAGGGGGCGCTGTCGCTGCCCGAGATGATGGCGGCGCACCTACCGGTGCCGCCCGACCCCTGGGACGAGACGGCGGTGGCGCATCTCTCCTATACCTCTGGCACGACCGGGCGGCCCAAGGGCGCCTGCCTTGCCCATGAGCCCACGGTGCGCGCCTGCCGCTGCATCGCCGAGCGGCTGCGGCTACAGGCGGGAGACGTCAGCCTCGGGCCCACCGCGCTTTCCAGTTCCTACCAGCTGGTCGGCAACCTGCTCCCGGCACTGGCGGTGGGCGCCTCGGCCCATGTGATGACGCGCTGGAGCCCCGCAGCGGGCTGGGAGGCGCTGGAGGCGGCAGGGGCCAACATGATCGTGGGCAACCCGGTGCTGCTGGCCGATCTGCTCGCCGAGGCCCGGCATCGGGGGCGGCCGCCCGCGGGGCTGCGGCTCGCGCTCACGGGTGGCGCGCCGCTGCCGCCGCAGCTCAAGGCCGCCTGGCGCGACGAGCTCGGCCTGCCGATCGTGGAGAGCTACGGGCAGAGCGAGTTGGGCGGCTTCGTCGCGCTGGGCTTTCCCGAGCTGGTGCCGGAGGGTGGCGATCTGCGCCGCATCGGCCCGCCGCCGCCCGACAAGGAGGTGCGCATCGCCGGCCCCGACGACCGCGCCCTGCCGCCCGGCGAGGTGGGCGAGGTCCAGCTTCGCGGCGGCTTCATGGCGGGGTATTTCGGCCGGCCCGAGGCCACCGCGGAGGCCACCGCCGGGGGCTGGCTGCGCACCGGCGATCTGGGGTTGATCGACGCCGACGGCCATGTGACGCTGCACGGCCGGATCGCCGAGGTCATCGATGTGGACGGGGTGCGCTGGTTCCCGCGCGACGTCGAGGAGGCGCTGGGCGCGGTGCCGGGGGTGGCGATGGCGGCGCTGGTCGGGCTGCCCGAGGCCAGCGGCCGCACCCGGCCGGTCGCCTTCGTCACTCTCCTGCCGGAGGCTGACCACGGCCCCGAGACACTCGCCGCCGCACTCGAGGGGCGGACCCCGCACGACCCCGCCGCGATGGAGGTCCGCATCCTGCCGGCTTTGCCCATGACCCCGACCGGCAAGATCTCGAAGGCCCGGCTGCGCGCGATGGCCGCCCCCTGACCAGCGTTGCGACCGCGGGTCCGGGCCGGGCTGTCCAGGCCTGGACAGGTCTTCAGCAGTCTGATCGGCACGCATGACCCGGACGGCCCGAGGCGCTCATCGATCCCTGGTTCGGGCCCGTCAGCCTGCTGACCTGCGGATCCTCACAGCCGGACGAGGACGGCTGCAACCCGGTGGCTGACACGCGAGGGCAACAGGAGGCCGCGCAGAGTATCGTGCCTCAGCCATGGGCGGCGACGGGGCGGGCGGTGTGGGTTTCGGCGAGGGCGCCTTCGGCTTCGGTGCGGATGCCGGCGGCGTTGGCCTCGTCGGTGTCGATGTGCATCTCGGTGAAGGCGTTCGGCTGCACCCGGACAAGTGTGTGCGAGAAGGTGAGCGCGCGGTCGCCGGTGCCCACCTCGACCTCGACGAACTGGCCGTCCTCCAGCCCCATCGTTGCGGCGTCGTCCGGGTTCGCGTGGATGTGGCGGGCCGCAACGATCAGCCCGTCGGTCTCGTAGCTGCCGGCGGGGCCGATCAGCCGCACCTTCGGCGTGCCGTCGAGCTTGCCGCTCTCGCGCACCGGCGCGTCGATGCCGAGCGCGAAGCTGTCGGTGCGGGAGACCTCGATCTGGGTGCGGGGCCGCTCGGGGCCGAGGATCGCCACCCGCTCCAGCCGGCCGCGGGGGCCCTCGATCGTCACCCGCTCCTCTGCGGCGAAGTTGCCGGGTTGGCGCAGCTCCTTCGCGGGCGTCAGCCGGTGGCCGGGGCCGAAAAGGGCGGCGACCGCCTCGGCGCTCAGATGCACATGGCGGGCGGAGACGGCGATGGGGATGGCGCGCGGCTCGGGGGCGGGGCGGGCGAGCGCGGCGGCGACCTCGCGGGCGATCATCAGCTGCTCGGCGGTCTCCGTCACGATCACCCGCACCCGGCTGCCCCAGCTCTGGATCTCGGGGGCGGCGCGGCCCTCGAGGCGCACCGCCTGGTTGCGGTCGTGATCGAGATGCAGGCCGAGGAAGTCGAGCCCGTCGCAGATGCGCCGGCGCATCGAGGGGGAGTTCTCGCCGATCCCGCCGGTGAAGACCACCGCATCGACCCCGCCCATGGCCGCGGCATAGGCGCCGAGATACTTGCGCGCGCGGTAGGCATAGACGTTGATGGCCAGCTGCGCCTCCGCGTCGCCTTCCGAGGCGCGGTGCTCGACGTCGCGCATGTCGGAAACGCCGGCGAGGCCCCTGAGTCCGCTGTCGGAATAAAGCGCGGCCTCGATCTCCTCGATGCCCAGCCCGAGCCTGCGGTGGAGATAGCCGAAGGCGCCCGGATCGACATCGCCCGAGCGGGTGCCCATGACCAGCCCCTCCAGCGGGGTCATGCCCATCGAGCTGTCCATGCTGCGGCCCATGTTGATCGCGCAGACGCTGGCGCCATTGCCCAGATGCACCGAGATGATGCGCAGCTCGCCCAGCGGCCGGCCGATCACCTCGGCGGCGCGGCGGGCGACGTATTTGTGCGAGGTGCCGTGAAAGCCGTAGCGGCGCAGCCCGGCCTCGCGCCAGGATTTCGGCACCGCATAGGTGGTGGCCCGGGCCGGGTTGGTGAGGTGGAAGGCGGTGTCGAAAACACCCAGCTGCGGCAGGTCGGGCCAGGTCTGGCGCGCGATCCGCACCGCCTTGAGGCTGGCGGGGGTGTGCAGCGGCGCCAGCGGCGTGAGCTTCTCGACCTCGGCGATGGTGGCGTCGTCGAGCCGGGTTGCGGCGGCGAAGCGGTTGCCGCCATGGGCGATGCGGTGACCGATGGCGTCGATGCCCTCGATCCCGCGCGCGGCGAGAAGGTCCGGCACCGCGGCGATGGCGGCGGCGACATCGCGGTGCGGCGCATCGGTCTGCGCGCGTTCCTCGGGCGTGCGCAGCGACAGCGTGCAGCCGGCCTCGCCAAACCGCTCGAAGCTGCCGCGCAGAAGCTCGGTGTCGCCGTTGGCGCTGTCGAAGAGGCCGAATTTCAGGCTCGAGGAGCCCGCATTGAACACCAGGATCTTCATGCGGACGCCTCCTGCCTCCGGGCCGACGCGCGGTTTGCCCGGCGGGTGCGCGCCACCAGCTTGTCGATCTCCAGCACCAGCAGCACCAGAACGCCGGCCACGGCACACTGGGCCAGTTGCAGCGGGCTCAGCGCGACGGTGTCGAAGAGGATCTGCATCGGCGGCAGGTAGGTGAAGGCCGCCTGCAGGAGCACCACGATGCCCACCGCGATCCACACCGCGGGCGTTCCCCTGACGCCCTCGAGGGTCAGCGCGCTGGCGTGGCGGTAGCGGATCGAGAACAGATAGAAGACCTCCATCGCCACCAGCGTGTTGACCGCCATGGTGCGCGCGACCTCGACCTCCACGCCCTGCGCCAGCGCCAGCTGGAACTGGCCGTAGATGCCGATGGCGAAGAGGGTGGAGACCACCAGCACGCGCCACAAGATGAAGCGCGACAGGATCGGGGCGTCGGCGTCGCGCG
The DNA here is from genome assembly GCA_003551745.1 of Paracoccaceae bacterium. GTDB lineage: Bacteria > Pseudomonadota > Alphaproteobacteria > Rhodobacterales > Rhodobacteraceae > Rhodobaculum. The sequence goes on from PUNI01000380.1 coordinate 6,160, forward strand.
GCGGGCGGCGCATGACGTCGCGTTCCGGCGGCTCGAAGGCGAGGCTCATGGCCAGCGCCACCGAACTGACCATGTTGACCCACAGGATCTGCAGCGGCGTGACCGGCAGCATCAGCCCGAACAGCACCGCGATCACCAGCGCCATCGACTCGCCGCCGTTCACCGGCAGCAGGAAGGCGATGACCTTCTTGAGGTTGGCGTAGACCGTCCGGCCCTGCCGGACGGCTTCGGCGATGGAGGCGAAATTGTCGTCGGCGAGCACGAATTCCGAGGCTTCGCGTGCCGCCTCGGAGCCCTTCCTGCCCATCGCGATGCCGGCGTCGGCGCGTTTCAGCGCGGGGGCATCGTTGACCCCGTCGCCCGTCATCGCCACGACCTTCCCGCGATCCTGCAGCGCGGTGACCAGCCGCAGCTTGTGCTCGGGCGAGGTGCGGGCGAAGACATCGGTCCTGGGCGCGGCCTTGCGCAGCGCGTCGTCGTCAAGGTTCTCGAGATCCGCGCCGGTGAGCACGTCGTCGGTATTGGCGAGCCCGATCTGGCGGGCGATGGCGCGCGCGGTGCCCTTGTGGTCGCCGGTGATCATCTTCACGTCGATGCCGGCCGCGAGGCAGTCGGCCACGGCCTCGATCGCTTCGGGCCGCGGCGGGTCGATCAGCCCGGTGAAGCCGATGAGCGTCAGCCCCTCGGCGACGTCGTCATGCTCCAGCCGGTCGCCGTCATGGGGTTTCTCGGCCAGCGCCAGCACGCGCTGACCCTCGTCGGCCACGGCTTCGGCCTGCTCCTCCCACCAGCCGCGGTCGAGATCGGCGCGGCCCTCGGCGGTCATCTGGTGACTGCAGCGGTCGAGGATCGCCTCGGGCGCCCCCTTCACCAGCACCCGGCGGCCGTCGTCAAATTCGTGCAGCACCGCCATGTAGCGGTGGCGTGAATCGAAGGGGATGGTGGCCCTGGCCTTGCGCCGGTCGCGCCAGGGCTGGTCGAGCTTGCCGGCGAGCGCCAGCAGCGCGCCCTCCATCGGGTCGCCCTGGATGCGCCAGTCGCCGTTCTCCTGCCGCAGGCTTGCGCCGTTGCAGAGCGCCGCCACCCGGCCGAGCGCGCTCAGCACATCCTCGGGCGGGCGCTCGCCCTTGATCTCGCCTTCGGGGGCATAGCCCTCGCCGGTGACCTCGAAGCGGCCGTCGGCGGTCACCAGCGTCGCCACCATCATCTCGTTGCGGGTGAGCGTGCCGGTCTTGTCCGAGCAGATCACCGAGACCGCGCCCAGCGTCTCGATCGCGGGCAGGCGGCGGATGATGGCGTTGCGGCGTGCCATCGCCTGCACGCCGATGGCAAGCGTCACCGTCAGCACCGCCGGCAGCCCCTCCGGGATCGCCGCCACGAAGATCGCCACGATCACCATGAAGGCCTCGGCAAACCCCATGCCGCGCGCCAGCATCGTGAAAGCGAGGATCGCCGAGGCCACCACGATGATGAAGCCGGTCAGATACTTGGCGAACTGCTCCATCTGCCGGATCAGTGGCGTGGTCAGCTGCTCGACCCCC
>PUNI01000250.1 GCA_003551745.1 Paracoccaceae bacterium
CGGAGGACGCGACCGACCAAAGGACCGGCGCGGCCGCCGGGCCGGGCCATGTGCGCCATGTGGTCACCGACCACCGCCTGATCCGTCGCGGCATCGGCCGGCGGCTGATGGCGGCGGTGCTGGCCGATGCCGGCAGCGCCGGGATCCCTTGCCTCGACTGCCTGTCGACCCGGACGGCGGTGCCCTTCTATGCGGCGCTCGGGTTCGACCTGCTTGGCCTGGTCGAGGTGCAACTGCGCCCGGGGATCGGCTTTCCCGCGCTGCACATGCGGTGCCAGCTCTGAGCACGGCGGGGCCGCGCCGGGCCCGCTCAGAGCTTCGAGGAGATCACCCCGGTCGCGAAACCGCCCATGCGCAGTTCGCCGAAGAGCCGCTGGAACTCGATCTTGGGGCAACGGTTCATCACCACGTCGCAGCCCCGCGCCTCGGCCATGGCGGCCGCCTCGGGGCTTTCGACGCCGATCTGCATCCAGACCGTGCGCAGCTGCGGCAGGGCGGCGAGCGCCGCCGTGACGATCCCGGGCACGGCCTCGGACCGGCGGAAGATGTCGACCATGTCGGTCTCGGGCGGGCAGTCCTCAAGCCCGGCGCGCACCGTCTCGCCGAAGAGCCGCGTGCCCGCCTCACGCGGGTTGACCGGGATCACCCGATAACCCTTCCGCCACAGGTAACGGCCCACGTAATGCGACGGCCGGATCGGATCGGGCGAAACGCCGACAATGGCGACCACCTTGGCGCGTGTCAGCAGCCCGCGCAGAAACGCATCGGAATACCCGCCCATGCCCCGTTCCTAGACCAGAGCCGCGGCGGGCGAAAGCCGCCCAAAAGAAGCGCCCGGTCCGAAGAGCCGGGCGCCAGTAACGGAACGAGGGACAGTGAAGAGAAACGCGAATGTTCCGAACTCACGCTTCAGTAGGTGAGATAGAAACGCAACAGATGGAAAAAAGATCCCATCGCAAAGCTGTGAAAGGGTTGTCAATCGCCGCCGGCCAGCCAGCGGGGCCAGTTCTGCTGGGCGGCATGCACCGTCTCGGCCGGGCTCGCGAGCAGCAGCGCCAGCGGGCCGGGCCCCTCGGCGAGATAGAGCCGCCCGTCCATGATCGCCCAGTAGCGGGGATCGGCCGGAACCGGGCGGCCGCGGGCGACGGAGAGGGCGCAATAGCCCCCGAACTGCGGCGCATAGGCATGTGGATCGGCCTCGAATGCGGCCCGGTGGCCGGGGCTGGCAAAATGCCAGCGCACCCCGCGCCAGCGCAGCGCGATCTCGGGCTGGCCCGACAGGGCGCGGCCATCGACGAAGAAGGCCACCGGATCGAAGCCCGCCACCGCCACCCCGTCGAGCGCGACCAGTCGCGCCTGCGGGTCGGCCGAAGCCGACGCCGACCAGAGCGCCGCGAGCACGGCGAGAATTGTATGGGGCAGGCGAAGGGCGGTCAGCGCGCTCATGTGCGACTAGATGCCCGATGGGCGGAGAGTCGAGAAGACCCCCCTCGCGACTGTGATCGTCCGCGCGGCCGCCTATCGCCGTCCGGCCGCATAGAGCGCAACCGCCGCCGCGTTGGAGACATTGAGCGAGCCGAAGCCACCGGCAGCGTCGATCCGCACCAGCCGGTCGCAGGCGTCGCGCGTGCCGGCGCGCAGGCCCGGGCCCTCGGCCCCCAGCACCAGCCCCACCGGGCGCGCCGCACCGGCCGCGGCGAGCCCCTCCTCCAACGTCGCCGGCGCCGCCCCATCCAGGCCGAGAAGCACATAGCCGAGATCCCGCAGCCCGCTCAGCGCAGCGGCCAGGTTGCGCACGCGCAGATAGGGCTGGCGTTCCAGCGCACCGCTGGCGGCCTTGGCGAGCGCGCCGGTTTCCGGGGCTGCATGGCGCGCCGGCGCGATCACCGCCCGGGCGCCGAACACCGCGGCCGAGCGCAGCACCGCGCCGACGTTGTGCGGATCGGTCACGCGATCGAGCAGCAGCACCACCGGCGCGTCGCCCGCGGGCGCGCATACGGCGTCGAGTGGGCCCCAGTCCAGTGGCCGCACCTCCAGCGCCGCGCCCTGGTGCACCGCGCCCGCGTCGAGCGGCGCCGGGAACTTCCGCGCATCGGCGATCTCGGGCGCCATGCCGGATGCCGCGATCGGCCCCGAAAGCCGATCGGCAGCGTTGCGCGTCACCACCAGCCGCAGCCGGTGCCGGGCCGGGTTTTCCAGCGCGTCGCGCACCGCGTGCAGGCCGAAGAGCCACAGCGTTTCGGCCGCGGCAGCGCGCCGGCCGCGCTCCTTCTCGATCACCCAGGCCGGCTTGCGCATCGCGTCCCCCGTCGCACGCGGCAGCATGGCCGGGCCGCAGGGGTCATGCAAGGCCCGTCGCCGCGCCCCGATTCCAGTTGACGCGCCCCACCCGCTTCGCTATCCGGCGAGCCGCGTCGGGCGACGTGCTGCAAGGTGCGGCAGCGGACTGTAAATCCGCCGGGGAGACCCATGCCTGGTTCGATTCCAGGGTCGCCCACCACCTTTCCTGGCCCGCCGTCCTTACTGGCTCACCGCTCGTCCCGACAGCGTCAGGTGGGTGCGTGGCGCGGCAGCCGGAGACTGGCGAGGGCTCAACTCGCCGGCGCTCAGGCGAACTGCTCGCGGATCAGCCGCTCCTCCAGCCCATGACCCGGATCGAACAGCAGGCGGTGTTCGACGCTCGGCTCGGAGCGCACCTCCACCCAGGCCACGTCGCGCACCGGGCGGCTGTCGGCATCGGCCATCACCGGCCGCTTGGCGGGGTTGAGCACATCGAAGCGCACCACTGCCGTCTTCGGCAGCAGCGCGCCGCGCCAGCGCCGGGGCCGGAACGCCGACATCGCGGTCAGCGCCAGCACGTCCGAGCCGATCGGCAGGATCGGACCATGCGCCGAATAGTTGTAGGCCGTCGATCCCGCCGGCGTGCAGACCAGCGCGCCGTCGCACACCAGCTCCTCCATGCGCACCTTGCCATCCACGCTGATCTTCAGCCGCGCCGCCTGCGGCCCTTCGCGCAGAAGCGAAACCTCGTTGATCGCGAGCGCCTCATGCGCGTTGCCCCGGACGGTCACGGCACGCATCCGCAGCGGGTTGATCACCGCCTCCTCGGCCTGAGCCAGCCGCTCGGTCAGGCCGGTGGGGGCGTATTCGTTCATCAGGAAGCCCACCGTCCCCCGGTTCATGCCATAGACCGGCGCCGGCAGATGCTGGGTCGCATGCAGCGTGGCGAGCATGAAGCCGTCGCCGCCCAGCGCGGCGATGACCTCCGCCTCCTCCAGCGGCACGTCGCCGTAGCGGGCGATCAGCGTCTCGCGGGCGGCCTGGGCATCCTCCGCCTCGCTCGCCAGGAAGGCGATCTTCCGTCGCTCGGCCATGCCGGTTGGCTCCCTGTCCCTCGGCGCCTTCTGACCGGCCGGCGGCGCGAACACAAGCGCCCGCGTTGTGACCATGGGCCGGGCGGCCTATGCTGGTCCAACCGAGGCGAACGGGAGGAGAGCGACAATGTGCGGCTTCGTCTGCCTGTGGAACATCGACGACGAGGCGCTCGCCCGGTCGATGATCGAGCGCATCGCCCACCGCGGCCCGGACGCGACCGAGGTCGTGCGCGGCCGCGGCGCGCCGGTGATCATGGCGCACGCCCGCCTTGCCATCATCGGCCCCGACGACGGCGCCCAGCCGATCTGGCAGAACCAGGACCTGCTGGTGGTGAACGGCGAGATCTACAACCATGCAGACCTGCGCGCGATCCTCGGCGAAAGCGCCTTCGAGACGGCGTCCGACAGCGATGCGATCCTGCATCTGTTCCGCTCGGGCCAGCTGCGCTGGATCTCGCGGCTCGACGGCATGTTCGCCTTCGTGCTGGCGAGCCGCGCCCGCATCATCGCCGCGCGCGATCCGCTCGGCATCAAGCCGCTTTATCTCGCCCGCATCGGCGCGGGGCTGGCCTTTGCCTCCGAACTCAAGGCGTTCGACGGGGTGGCGGTAGACGCCATCGAGGCGATCCCGCCCGGCGGGCTCTTCGACAGCCGCGACGGGCCGCGCCGCTGGGCCCGGGTGCCGCAGGGCGCGGCCGAGCCCGAGGCCGATCTCGATATCGAGGCGACGGCCGCCGAGCTGCGGCTGGTGCTGGAAGAGGCCGTCACCAAGTGGATGGTGGCGGATGTCGAGGGCGGCGCCGCAGCGGCTGAAGACCTTCGCCGTCGGCGCCGAGGGCAGTGCCGATCTCGCCGCCGCGCGCCGCGTGGCGGCCCACATCGGCTCCGACCACCATGAGCGGGCCTTCACCGCCGAGGAGGTGGCCGAGGTGCTGCCCCATGTCATCTACCACCTTGAGTCCGCCGATGTCGATCTGGTGCGCTCGGCGATCCCCACGCATTTCGCCGCCCGGCTGGCCCGCGCGCATGTCAAGGCGGTGCTCACCGGCGAGGGTGCCGACGAGCTGTTCGCGGGCTACGCCTATCACCATGCCTATATCGACCATCCCCGCGCGCTGGCCGACGAGTTGACCCGTGCGCTCAACGCCATGCACAACATCAACCTGCAGCGGGTGGACCGCATCACCATGGGCGTGAGCCTCGAGGCCCGCACGCCGTTCCTCGACCGCGACCTGATCGACTTCGCCCAGTCGATCCCGGCTACGCTGAAGCTCTGCCGCACCGACCCCGAGGCCGCCGAGAGCACCGGGCCGACCACCGAGAAATGGATCCTGCGCAAGGCGGTGGCGGATCTGCTGCCCGACGATCTGGTCTGGCGCAAGAAGGCGCAGTTCGACGAGGGATCGGGCACGCTGGCCCTGCTGACCCGGGCGCTGCAGCAGATCACCGGCAGCGCCAACCCGCTCGACCGCACGGCCGAGGCCGCGCTCTACGAGGACATCCTGCGCGGCCAGTACCGCCGGCCCGACCGCATCCTCGCCGCGGCCGGCGCCTGGGAGGCCGGGCGCGTCGCCGCCGCCTGACCCCGTGGCCTTGGGCGAAGCTCCTGTCCGCGCCGGGGCCGCCACGGATCCGGGCAGGCTTCGTTCCGCGACGTTTCCGTGCTTCAAGAGCCGCCCGGTTTCGGCTATCACCCGGCCATTGCCCTCTGGCCCGAGGAGACGCCCATGAACGCCCCCCATCGCGACAGCGGCTTTTTCACCGACACGGTGACTGCGCGCGACCCGGAACTCGCCTCGGCGCTGGCCGCCGAACTCGGCCGCCAGCGCGACGAGATCGAGCTGATCGCTTCGGAGAACATCGTCAGCCAGGCGGTTCTGGAAGCGCAGGGCTCGGTCCTGACCAACAAATATGCCGAAGGCTATCCGGGTCGTCGCTATTACGGGGGCTGCCAGCATGTCGACGTGGCCGAGGAGCTTGCCATCGCGCGGGCCTGCCAGCTCTTCGGCTGCGGCTTTGCCAATGTCCAGCCGAACTCCGGCAGCCAGGCCAACCAGGGCGTGTTCCTCGCGCTCCTGCAGCCCGGCGACACCATCCTCGGCATGAGCCTCGACGCCGGCGGCCACCTGACCCATGGCGCACGGCCGAACCTGTCGGGCAAGTGGTTCAATGCCGTCCACTACGGCGTGCGCGAGGACGACCTGACCCCCGACTATGACCAGATCGAGGCGCTGGCGCTGGAGCACAAGCCGCGGCTGATCATCGCCGGCGGCTCGGCGATCCCGCGCATTCTCGACTTCCCCCGCTTCCGCGCCATCGCCGACAAGGTGGGGGCGTATCTGCTTGTGGACATGGCGCATTTTGCGGGGCTGGTGGCCTCGGGCCATTACCCCTCGCCCTTCCCGCATGCCCATGTCGCCACCACCACGACCCACAAGACCCTGCGTGGCCCGCGCGGCGGCATGATCCTCACCGATGACGAGGCTCTGGCCAAGAAGTTCAACTCGGCGATCTTCCCCGGCCTGCAGGGCGGCCCGCTGATGCATGTGATCGCCGCCAAGGCGGTGGCCTTCGGCGAGGCGCTGCGGCCGGAGTTCAAGGCCTATCAGGCGCAGGTCATCCGCAACGCGCAAGCGCTGGCCGACCAGCTCTCGGACCACGGCCTTGCCATCGTCACCGGCGGCACCGACACCCATCTGATGCTCGTCGACCTGCGCCCCAAGGGCGTGAAGGGCAACGCCACCGAAACCGCCCTCGGGCGCGCCCACATCACCTGCAACAAGAACGGCATCCCCTTCGACACTGAAAAGCCCACCGTCACCAGCGGCATCCGCCTCGGCTCGCCCGCCGGCACCACGCGCGGCTTCGGCGAGCCCGAGTTCCGCCAGATCGGCGACTGGATCGCCCGGGTGGTGGAGGGGCTTGCCGCCAACGGCGAGTCGGCCAATGGCGCGGTCGAGGCCGAGGTGAAGGCCGAAGTGACGGAACTCTGCGCCCGTTTCCCGCTCTACCCGGGCCTCTGACCACGCCGTCGGCGCGGCCTCCCGGTCGGCCCGCGGCGCTGCACGCCTTGGCGCGGCCTCAGAGCAGGCCGCGCCACCAGGCGAAGCTCACGGCCAGCGCCGCCACCACCAGCACAACGCCCGCGATCCGCGCCAGAACCGTCACTGCCGCGGCCTGCCGACGCTCCCATTTGTCGAGGCTCTTCAGATGGCGCAGGCAGGCGTCATAGGACTGCGAGATCCGGGTATGGTCGAGTTGCTGGAAGAGCGTGGGATTGGCGGCTTGCTCGGCGCCCTCGGCCAGAAACGCCGCCTGCTCGCGGATGTCGCGCGGAAGCTTGCCACCGCCGCGCGCCAACTTCTCGGCCAACGTCTCGCCCTTCACGCGCAGACGCTCTTCCATCAAGGTGGCGATGCGTTGCGCCATCTGCTGGATGCTGGCAGCGCCCATCCTGATCTCCTGTCCCGCGGCGCAAGAATATTGCCGGCCAGCCGGCCGCGGCAAGAGCGCTGGTCGCCGCCGGCGTGGCGCGGTATCTGCCGCGGCATGCTGAACACAGTTCGTTACGAAACCGCGAACGGCGCCGGAGAGGCCCCGCCCCTGCTGATCGCCCACGGCCTCTTCGGCTCGGCCCGCAACTGGGGGGGCATCGCGCGCGAACTGGGTAAGCGCGGGCCGGTGCTGGCGGTGGACATGCGCAATCATGGCGCAAGCCCCTGGCACTCCCGCCATACCTATGCGGATCTGGCCGCCGACCTCGCCGAGGTGATCGCGGCCGAGGGCCGGCCGGTCGATCTGCTGGGCCACTCCATGGGCGGAAAGGCGGCGATGGTGCTGGCGCTCACCCAGCCGGAGGGGCTGCGCCGCCTCGTGGTGGCCGACATCGCGCCGGCGGCCTACGGCCACAGCCAGCAGGCGCTGATCGACGCCATGCGCGGGCTCGACCTTGGCGGCCTCGCAAGCCGCGGCGAGGCCGACCGCCGGCTTGCCGCCAGCATCTCCGAACCGGGGGTGCGCGCCTTTCTGCTGCAATCGCTCGACCTCAGGGCCGATCCGCCAGGCTGGCGGCTCAATCTGGACGCGCTGGAAGGGGCCATGCCCGAGATCCTCGGCTGGCCGGATCAAGACGCACGGTTCGAGGGGCAGGCGCTGTTCCTCGCCGGCGCCCGCTCGGACTATGTCCGCCCCGAGCATCGCCCCGCGATCCGCCGCCTGTTCCCCGCCGCCCGGCTGGCCAGGATCCCCGGCGCCGGCCACTGGCTGCACG
>PUNI01000240.1 GCA_003551745.1 Paracoccaceae bacterium
CGACATGCGCGGCGCTGAAGGTCATCGGGTTGAACGGGTTGTCGACGAAGCGCAGCCCTGCCGCCTCAACCGCCGCCCGCAGTTCTTCGGCCGACAGTTCGGGCGGGTTTTCGCCGTCGGGCCGGTTGTTGATCACCGTCGTGTAGCAGGCTGCCGCGATCTCCGCGACATGCTCGGGGGAGATCTGCGGCGAGACGGCGTAACGGTCGGATAGCGGGCGGATCTGCATCATCACTCCTCAGGCGGCGGCCAGGCGGTCGATCCGGGTGCGTACTCCCGGCGCGGCGAGCATACCCGCGAGCATCGCCAACAGGAAGACGATGCCGCCCAGTCCGCCCCAGGTTATCGAGGCCACTGCCGGGCCCGGGCAGAGACCCACCAGACCCCAGCCGGCGCCAAACAGCACCGAACCGATCACCAGGTTGTGGCCCAGCCGCGGCTCGGGCTTGGCGGGAAAGTCGCCGCCGAGGGCGGGACGGGCCCGGCGTTCGGCGATGATCCAGGCGACCGCCATCGGCAGGATCGCGCCGCCCAGCACGAAGGCCAGCGTCGGGTCCCAGTCGCCGAACACATCGAGCCAGCCCTGCACCTTGTTGGTGTCGGTCATCCCCGAGATCAGGAGCCCGGCGCCGAAGAGGCCGCCGGCGAAGAAGGCAAAGAGCGCGCGCGTCATGTCAGATCACCCCCAGGAGATGCTTGAAGAGAACCACCGAGATGCCCCCGGCCAGCAGGTAGAAGACGGTCGCCACCATGCCCCGCAGCGACAGCCGCGAGATCCCGCAGACGCCGTGGCCGGAGGTGCAGCCATTGGCCAGCCGCGTGCCGATGCCCACGAGCAGGCCCGCAGCCACGATTGCTGCCCAGTTTCCGGTGATGTTGGTCGAGATCCCCGGCCAGAAGGCCAGCGCCAGTGCACCCGGCACCAGCACGAGCCCGGCGAGGAAGGCCCCCCGCTCGGCCCAGTTGCCCCAGCCCGAGCGGTCGACAAGCCCGCCCAGAATGCCGCTGGCGCCCATGATGCGGCCGTTCACCAGCAGAAAAAGCGCCGCCGCGACACCGATCATCAGCCCGCCGGCGAACCCCCATATCCAGTCCTGTTCGATCATCTCTTGCTCCCGATACGCATCTGCGCCCCGGCCGGGCGCGCTCGCAAAGACACATAGGGGATTCGAGATATATTGCAAGCTGTGAATGTGAAATCCGTACGCGCAAATTGATGCAGGTCAAGGTTTGGACGAGATGCGCCCGTAGGCTCCATCCTACCGGCATGCCACAAGCGACCCGAGTCGCGTCAGGGTTGCGGCGGCCGGCAAGGTTCCGCAGGGGCCCGGCGATCCGGGCAACCGGGCGGGCGCAACGGGAACCGGAGGGAGGACGAAGCATGGCATCGGCGGCGCACAGCTTCGGCACGGACTGGCTTGACGACGTCCAGCGCGATCCCCGAACCATGGGTGCCTTCCGGCGACGTATCGAGGTGCTGCTGCGCGATGCCGCGGTTGCGCGCCGCGTCTCGCGGCGTCTTGGCACGCAGTCGGCCGATCAGGCGGTGGAAGAGACGAAACAGGCGGACACGGCGCGGTGCCGTTGTGCGTCGGAATCGCCCTTCGGTGTGCTGCGCGGTCAGTCGATCTTCGGCCTGTGCAATTGCGAGCGCCAATGCCCGCTGATGCCGGTCGAATTTGCCCGTCTGGGGGCGGTGCCCAGGCTCGCGGAGGGGCTGCACGCCCATTAGCGCGGCGCGTCTTCAGCCCAGCAAGAGACCGATCACCACCATCATCAGGCCGAGCGCGGACACGCCAAGCGCCGCGAGGTTGGTCACCACGGCCCGCTGCAGCCGCATGCGCAGCGCAGCCTCACCGGCGCGGCGTGCACGGATCACCTCGATCACGGTCCAGAGCAGGAGCCCCACTCCCGCCACCGTGACCGCCGCGCCGCCCCAGATCAGCCATGCCATGCCGAGCCCCACTCGCCGCCTTCTCCGGGGCATCGGCTAGAGCAGCCGGGCGGCCCGAGCAAGCCCGTCGCGACCCGTCTTGCTGGAGGCGCGACGGCGTGGCTTTGTGCTGGGAGGCTTTGGGCGTGGCGCCCGCGCATGAGATTCTCGATGGGGGATTTGGGGTGTCCGTCGAGCTTGGCGCGGGGCGTGGCGGCTATGCGATCAACCGCGTTCATGCGGGGCAGCTTGCAGGATGAGGCGGTCCCGAAGGCAGCGTGGGAGGCTGCTGTTCCGACGAATGATCAACGAGGCTAGCATCGCCCAGATCTCGGTGCCCGTCTCGCTGCCGGGCGAAGCCCGAACGCCCGGGTCCGCCACGAGTTCGGCGCCAAGTTCAGCCTCGCCGCCATCCTCGATAGTGGCGTTCTCCTTGGCGCGCGCTCCATGCCCGACAACGACTGCGACGGCCACACCCTGGTGAGGCGCTGGCGAGGCCGGAAACCCTCGGCGGTTGCCGTACCGCCCTCGCCGTGGTCGCTTAGCACAGCGATGGATCGCGCTGCCTGACCAGCGGTCGAGACGAGCTTTGAAAGCGGGGGAGATGCGACCTGTACCATCAAGCGTTGGCCAGCATGACGTTATGCCCTGCAAGACCCTCGCCCATCTCGGGCCGTTGTCGGCCCTCCCGCCGGCGGTTATCATGGCCAGCCTCGACCCCTCGGAACCGCGCCACAACAGCCGATCAGCCGCCCAAACGACCTGGTCAGGGCGAACTCATGAGCGGCAGGAGGTGGTCGGCGCCGCGCTTACGTCTTGCTGGAGCCGGCTGCGGGCGATAACCGGTGCGCCGACGCAGTTCAACCGCTTCCGGAGATCCCGATGACCGATGCCGCCACCGATCCCGCCGCTGCCGCCTATGCTGTCACCGCCGAGGATCTGCGCCAGTTCATCGAGCAGTTCGAGGCGCTGGAGGCGCAGAAGAAGGAGATCGCCGATCACCAGAAGGATGTCATGGCCGAGGCCAAGGCCCGCGGCTATGACACGCGGGTGATGCGCAAGGTCATCGCGCTGCGCAAGCGCAAGCCCGACGAGATTGCCGAGGAAGAGGCGGTGCTCGAGATGTACAAGGCCGCGCTCGGCATGGTTTGAGGACGCCGCAGCCTGCCCCGGGGGCCGGCATCGGCGCGGGTCACGGCGTCCCCTGTGTCGGGGGTTCCGCTGCGGTGGTGAGCCTCTGCAGGGCTGCCGCGAAGGCCTCGCGCGAGATCTCGCCGACATGCTTCTCGCGCAGACGGCCCTCCGCGTCGAGGAACACCGTCGTCGGCAGGCCCATCGCGCCGTAGTGGCGGCCGAGGACACCGGCATCGTCCAGCACGACGAGATCCAGCTGCAACCCTTCGGAGGCGAAAAACAGCCCCACCCGCTGCGCCGGCTCGCGCTGGTTGGCAAAGACGACATCGACGCCGGGGTGCCCGGCGGCGACCTCGGCCATCATGGGAAGCTCGCGGCGGCAGGGTGCACACCATGTTGCCCAGAGGTTGAGAACCAGCGGCCGACCGTCGCGCTCGATCAGCGAGATCTCGCGTCCGTCGATGGCGGTGAAGATCTGCGGGGGCGGCGGCGGCGCCTCCAGCGGGCCCCGCAGCATCAGCACGCCGGACCAGCCGGCCAGCCCCAGCACGAGCGACAGCGCCACCGGCCGGAGTATGTCGCGCCCCCGGCCCAACTCCAGCGCGCTGACGAGTCCCGCCGCCACCAGCGCCGCCTGTGCCGAGAAGCCGCCCTGCCAGAAGGCGAGCGCCCGCCAGGGCTCGCCCGCGAAACTCTCCCAGTGCGCCAGCACATGCATCCCGCGCCCGGCGACGAAACCGACCAGCAGCACCCGCCAGGACCACGCCTCCAGCCGTCGCCGGGCCAGCACGTTCAGCCGCCGGCCCAGCCACCAAACCGCCAGCAGGAAGAGGGCCACGCCGGCCAGCGCCGCGAAACGCTCCAGCGCGAAGACGAAGGGTCCGAGACGCACGGCATCCATGCGCCGGTTTCTGCCGGCCGCGGCGCGGCGATGCAACCGCGGCGTCTGGCACCCGCCGCGGCTTCCGGCTAAACGGACCGCCGGCACCGCGGAGCTGGGCATGGCACGAATTCTGATCACCTCGGCGCTTCCCTACATCAACGGGATCAAGCACCTCGGCAACCTCGTGGGCAGCCAGCTTCCGGCCGACCTCTATGCCCGCTACTGCCGCGCCCGCGGCCATGAGGTGATGTTCATTTGCGCGACCGACGAGCATGGCACGCCCGCCGAGCTCGCCGCAGCCAAGGCGGACCAGCCGGTGGCCGAGTACTGCGCCGAGATGCATGAGGTGCAGAAGCGGCTGGCCGAGGGCTTCGGGCTGTCCTTCGACCATTTCGGCCGCTCCTCCTCGGCGCGCAACCACGGGCTGACCCAGCATTTCGCCGGCCGGCTGGCCGACAAGGGGCTCATCGAGGAGGTGGAGGAGGTTCAGGTCTATTCCCCGGACGACGGCCGCTTCCTGCCCGATCGCTACATCGAGGGCACCTGTCCGGCCTGCGGCTACGAGAAGGCGCGCGGCGATCAGTGCGAGAACTGCACCAAGCAGTTGACGCCCCGGGAACTCATCAACCCGCGCTCGGCGATTTCGGGAGCGACGGATCTGGAGCTGCGGCCGACCAAGCACCTCTACCTGCGCCAGTCGGCGCTGCGTGAGCGGCTCGACAAATGGATCGACTCGCAGCGCGGCTGGCCGATCCTGACCACTTCGATCGCCAAGAAGTGGCTGCACGACGGCGACGGGCTGCAGGACCGCGGCATCACACGCGACCTCGACTGGGGCGTGCCGGTGCGGCGGGGCGACCAGCCGTGGCCGGGGATGGAGGGCAAGGTCTTCTATGTCTGGTTCGACGCGCCCATCGAATACATCGCCGCCACCGCCGAATGGGCCGATGCGCACGGGCTGCCGGATGCGGCGTGGCGGCGCTGGTGGCGCACCGACGAGGGCGCGGGCGACGTCCGCTACGTCCAGTTCATGGGCAAGGACAACGTGCCCTTCCACACGCTGTCCTTCCCCGCCACGCTGATGGGCTCGGGCGAGCCGTGGAAGCTCGTCGACTACATCAAGTCGTTCAACTATCTCACGTACGACGGCGGGCAGTTTTCCACCTCCCAGGGCCGCGGCGTCTTCATGGACGATGCGCTGGAGCTGCTGCCTGGCGACTACTGGCGCTGGTGGCTCCTCTCCCACGCCCCCGAGACCGGGGACAGCGAGTTCACCTGGGAGAACTTCCAGGCCTCGGTGAACAAGGATCTGGCCGACGTCCTGGGCAACTTCGTCAGCCGCGTGACCAAGTTCTGCGCCGCCCGCTTCGGCGCCGAAGTGCCCGGCGAGGGCGACCTGGGCGCGCTGGAGCATGTGGTGGCCGACGAGCTTTCCACGCGGATCGCGGCCTATGACGGCCACATGGCGGCGATGGAGGTGCGCAAGGCGGCATCGGAGCTGCGCGCGATCTGGGTGATCGGCAACGAGTATCTGCAGGAGGCCGCCCCCTGGGCCACGATCAAGGCTGACAGGGCCCAGGCCGCCACGCAGATCCGCTTCGCCCTGAACCTCATCCGCATCTACGCCGTGCTCTCGCGCCCGTTCCTGCCCGCGACCGCCGGACGGATAATGGCGACGCTGAACTGCGTCGACTGGACCTGGCCGGACAGGATCGAGAGCGCTCTGGCGACCCTGCCGGGCGGGCATGGCTTCGAGGTTCCGGCGATGCTGTTCCGCAAGATCACCGACGAGGAGCGGGCCGACTGGAAGACGCGGTTCGGAGGCCACCGCGCCTGACGCGCCCGTGAGCGGGGCTTGGACCGTTTTCCGCCTCCCCCTAGCTTGAGGTCAGGGACTGGCAGTCTGGCAGAGAGGGAGGCCGCAATGACAGACCGCTCGCATCGCGCGGAAGAGGCGCGTCGGAAGATCCTCGAGTCGGGGGATCGGGAACTCATCAACCGGCTGCATCTGCTGGAGGCGACCGCAGGCCAGGCGCCCGGCGGTCAGCCGGCCACGCCCGCGGCGCCGGCTGCGCGGCAGGGTGGCGGGCCGGGACTGCTGGGCACCGGTCTCGCCGTGGCCGGTGGCGCCTATCTCGGCACCGTGCTTGCCGGCATGACGCTGTCGGGCGAGATGCAGCAGGCCTTCGCCTCGGTTGCGGAGGATCTGGGCATCGATGTCACCGATGCCGATTTCGCCGCCATGGAGGGCGGCGAGACGGCCGAGACCGGCGAGGTGGTCGAGGCCAGCGAGGACGGCGGTTTCCTTGACGACATGGGCCTCGGCGACATCGGCGACATCTTCGACGTCTAGACCACCCGCGCCGCGGTGCCTCAGCGCACCGCGGCGGGGTTCAGCAGCTTGCGTTGTGCGATCCACGCGATCGCAGCGGCGCCGAGCCCGATGGCATCCGACATCCATCCCCCGGCGATCATCGCCAGACCGGCGGCCAGCAGGAAGGCGCGCAGCGCGTGGTTGATCGCGCCGAAGAACCAGCCCTGCACCGCCGAGGACAGCAGATAGATGCCCAGGCAGGCCGTCAGGAACACATGCAGCACCTCGTGCCACGCGCCCTGCATCAGCAGCGCGTTGGAGTAGAAGAACATGAACGGCACGACGAAGGCGGCCAGACCGATCTTGAAGCTTTCCACCGAGGTCCGCATCGGGTCCGACCGGGCGATGGCGGCACCCGCATAGGCCGCCAGCGCCACCGGCGGCGTGATCGCCGACATCACCGCATAGTAGAAGATGAAGAAATGCGCGACCAGCGGCTCGATCCCCATGCGGATGAGCCCCGGCGCCATCACCGAGGCGGCGACCGCATAGGCTGCGGTCGTGGGCATGCCCATGCCGAGGATGATCGCCACCACCATCGCGAAGAACAGCGCCAGGATCGGCGACTGCCCGGCAATCGCCATCAGCACGCCCGACAGCCGCGTGCCGACCCCGGTGATCGCGATCACCCCCACGATCACGCCGGCCGCGGCGCAGACCGCGACCAGTTGCAGCGACATCTTGGCGGCGATCTCGAAGGCATAGGGGATCATCCGGAAATGCTCGACGGTCTTGGCCACTGCCACCGCCATCCGGCCGTCGCCGCGCCCGAGGATCCACAGCCCGGCCACGGCCAGCGCGCACACCACGAAGGAGCCGGCAAGCTGCAGCCCGCCATCCGCGCCCCATCCGTGCATCAGGATCTGCGCGCCCACATAGAAGGGCGCCAGTGCCAGCAGCGCCAGCACCAGCCCCGCAATGTGGTTGAGCCAGCCGTCCTCGCGGCCCTCGATGAAGACCCGGACCCAGCTGACCGCGAAGGCCCCGATCATTGCATAGGTGCCGGCTCGGATCACCGAATACCCGACATAGAGCGCGCCGATCAGCATCACGATGGGAATGAACAGATAGGCCTGCTTCGCCATCGCACGGAACTGCGGCAGCTCGCGCCGGGGCAGGCCCTTCATGCCGTTCTTCAGCGCCTCCTTGTCGACCATGAAATAGACCGACACGAAATAGAGCACCGCCGGGATGATCGCGGCGATGACGATCTCGCGGTACTGGATGCCGGTGATCTCGGCCATGATGAAGGCGCCAGCGCCCATGATGGGTGGCAGGATCTGCCCTC
>PUNI01000448.1 GCA_003551745.1 Paracoccaceae bacterium
CGCCGATGGCAAGCGTCACCGTCAGCACCGCCGGCAGCCCCTCGGGGATGGCGGCAACGAAGACCGCCACGATCACCATGAACGCCTCGGCGAAGGGCTCCTGGCGGACCAGAAGCATGAAGGCCAGCATCGCGCCCGCGACCAGCATGATGAAACCGGTGAGCCACTTGGCGAAGACGCCCATGGCGCGGATCAGCGGGGTGGTGAGCTGCTCGATCGAGGACATCATGCCGCTGATCTTGCCGATCTCTGTCGTCGCCCCGGTGGCGATCACCACACCGGTGCCAGAGCCCTCGGCCACCAGCGTGCCCGAGAAGCCCATCGAGGCGCGGTCGCCGAGATCGGCGTCGGCCGCGACCGGATCGACCTCCTTGCGCACCGGCACCGACTCGCCGGTGAGGATCGCCTCCTCGACCGAGAGATTGGCGGCCTCGATCAGCCGGAGATCGGCCGGCACCTTGTCGCCGGCCTCCAGCAGCACCACGTCCCCGGGCACAAGCTCGCGGGCCTCCAGATCCACGCGCTCGCCGTCGCGCAGCGCCGTGGCCTTTGGCGCCAGCATGTCGCGCAGCGCCTCCAGCGCCGCCTCGGCCCGGCCCTCCTGCACGAAGCCGATGACAGCATTGATCACCACCACCGCCAGGATCACGACGGTGTCGACCCAGTGCTGCAGGAGCGCTGTGATCACCGCCGCGGCGATCAGCACGAGGATCAGCAGGTTGTTGAACTGGCGCAGGAGGCGGCGGACCGGGCCGGGGCGCGGCGCCTCGGGCAGCGCGTTGGGCCCGTATTCGTCGAGCCGGCGGCGCGCCTCGTCCGTGCTCAGCCCCGTGTCATCGCTTTCGAGTGCCGAGAGCACCTTCTCCGCCGGTTCAGCCCAGCTGCGTTCGATCCTGCTCATGCGCGGCCCTTCGGTTCGACGTCGCGGTGTGCTCGGCTGTGCGGTCCAGCCGGGTTTACTGGGCGGTGTAGCCGCCGTCGACCAGATGATAGCTGCTAGTGATGAAGCTCGCCCGGTCCGACAGCAGGAAGCAGACCAGCGCCGAGACCTCCTCGGAGGTGCCGAGCCGTCCGACGGGGTGCAGGCTTGCCAGCCCGTCGAGCACGTCCTCGGTCAGGTTCTTCGACAGCAGCGGGGTGTTGACGAAGGCAGGACCGACGGCGTTGATGCGGACGTGGTCTTCGGCGTGTTCCATTGCGGCGGCCTTGGTGAGCCCGTTGACCGCGTGCTTGGTAGCGACATAGGCCGAGACGCCGCCGGTGACGATGGCGGTTTTTTTTCGTGCGAAATCGCTGTCTGCCATGGCTGGGCCTCCATCTGTGGTTGCGCGTGCCGCGCTGCGGCGTGCCTGTGAGATATACGCCCGCGCGCCGGATTGCACCCGCGGGGGCCGGAATTAATGGTGTATTTCTGGCGCTCCTTCTGACCCACGGCGGTCAGAAGCGGGCCGGCAGATAGGGCGCGATCGGCACCGGGAGCGGGCGCTCGGCGATCACGGCGGAAACGATCTGCGCGGTGATCGGCGCCAGCGTCAGGCCGAGGTGGCCGTGGCCGAAGGCCATCACGATCTCGGGGCCGGCGCGGGAAGGCCCGATCACCGGCACGCTGTCGGGGACCGAGGGGCGCAAGCCCATCCAGCTGCGGTCGGGCGCCGGCAACGCGGGCAGGATGGCGCGGGCGCCGTCCTCGAGCATCGCCAGCCGGTGCGGCGAGGGCGGCGCGTCGAGGCCACCCATCTCGACCGTGCCGGCCACGCGCAGCCGGCCGTCCATCGGGCAGAAATAGAAGCCGCGGCTCACCGGACAGGTGGGGCGCTGGAGGGGCGGCTCTGCCATGTCGAACTCGAGGTGATAGCCGCGCTCGGTGTCGAGCGGCACGCGGTCGCCGGCGGCCAGCGCGAGCGGACGGGAATGCGCACCGGCGGCGATCACCGCCCGGCGGGCACGCAGCCGGAAGCCCTCGCCCTCGATCTCGACCCCGCCGTTGCGGCGCCTGAGCCCGGTGGCGCGCTCGTGGATGCGTGGCACGTCGAGGGCGCGCACCGCGGCCGAGAGCCGTTCCAGCACCTCGCCCGGGTCGGCGACCGACAGGGTGGTGGGGAAGAACGCTGCCCCGGCGGCGATGCCCTCGGGCAGGGCGGGCTCCATCTTGCGGACTTCCTCGGCGCCGAGGAGATCAAGCTCGACTCCCATCGCACGGCGGCCGGCGAGATCGGCTTTCGCCTCGGCGAGGTCCTGCTCGGTCTCGTAGAGGTAGAGCGCGCCGCTGGACTTCAGCAGATCGGTGGCGCCGATGTCCCCCGCGAGCCCGTGCCATTCGGCGGCGGAGGCGGCCAGCAGTGGTGTCAGCGCCTGGGCGTTGCGCTTGGCCCGGCCGGGAAGCGACTCGCGCAGGAAGCGCAGCAGCCAGGGCGCCAGCGTCGGCAGTGCGGCGCGGCGGATCGCGAGCGGGCTGGAGCGGTTGAAGAGAAGCGAGGGGAGGGCGCGCAGCACATCGGGCGTGCCTACCGGGAGAACGGCATAATCGGCGATCACCCCGGCGTTACCGTAGGAGGCGCCGTCGCCGAGGACGGGCGGCGCGATCATCACCACCTCGTGGCCGGCCTGCGCGAGCCGCAGCGCCACCGAATGGCCCACCACGCCGGCGCCGATCACGGCGATCTCGGCGCTTGTCGGCGCGCCGGTGCCGGAGGCAGCCGCGCCGGCCGTCATGCGCTGTCCTTCCCTGCCATCGCGAGTCGCCTCAATAGCCGCGCTGCCGGTCCACCAGATGGAGCAAGGGCTCCCCTGCGGCAAGTCGGCGCAGGTTCTCGGCAATGACCCTCGAGGCGGTGTCGGGCCGGGTTTCCGAGGCGATGTGGGGGGTGACCGTCACCCTGGGATGGGACCAGAACGGGTGATCGGGCGGCAGCGGTTCGGTGCGGAAGACATCGAGGGTCGCATGGGCCAGATGCCCGCTGTCGAGCGCGGCCAGCAGCGCGTCGTCGTCGATCAGCGCGCCACGGCCCGGGTTGACGATGACCGCGCCTGCCGGGAGGCGGGCGAGGCGGCGGGCATCGAGCAGCCCCTCGGTGTCGGGGGTGTGGGGCAGGAGCGTCACCAGGATCTCGGCCCCGTCCAGCACCTCCGCCAGCCCGGCCTCGCCGTGACGGCAGGACAGGCCGGGCAGATCGCGGGGGGTTCGGCTCCAGCCGCTGACGGAAAACCCGAGTTGCGCCAGCGCCGTTGCCGCCGCCCGCCCCAGCGCGCCGAGGCCGAGGACGCCGACCCGGCGCTCGCGCGCGAGGGCCACGTGGCGCTGGCGCCAGACGCCGTCCTGCCGGGCGAGATCGAGGTCGAGGCCGAGATGGTGGCGCAGCACATGGCCGACCACGTATTCCCGCATGCCCTCGGTCATCGCCGGATCGACCATGCGGGTCAGCGGCACCTTCAGCGTGGGGTTGCCGACAATGCGCTCGACCCCGGCCCAGAGGCCCATCACGGCGCGCAGCCTCGTGTAGGGGGTGAAATCCCGCGGCCCGCTGCCCGGGGTGTAGACGATCACCTCCACCCGCTCGGGATCCTCTGCGCTGTCGGCGAGCCGGGCATCGACCCCGGCCTCGGCCAGCGCCATGGCCAGCGGCGTGCGGTAGCTGGCCCAGCGGTCGGGCCCGCCGGCGAAAAGCACCTCGAGCGTCATCCGGCTCCTTCCGTCCCCCTCTGCGGCGCCCCTATGCCCGTCGGCGCGGCGCCGGGCCTCACGGCCCCCGCGGACGGTGGATGTGGGCGCTCTGCACCAGCCCGAAGCCGAACATCAGCACCAGCATCGCCGAGCCGCCGAACGAGACCAGCGGCAGCGGCACCCCAACCACCGGCGCAAGCCCCATCACCATCGCCATGTTCACGGCGAAGTAAAGGAAGAAGGTCGCGGCGACGCCCAGCGTCAGAAGCTGGGCGAAGCGGTCCTTCATCTTCAGCGCGGCGGCGATGCAGAAGACGAGGATCAGCCCATAGAGCACAAGAAGCGACACGCCGCCGACAAAGCCGAACTCCTCGGCCAGCGAGGTGAAGATGAAATCGGTGTGCTTCTCGGGCAGGAAGTTCAGCCGCGACTGGGTGCCCTGCATGAAGCCGCGCCCCGACCAGCCGCCCGAGCCGAGCGCGATCTTCGACTGGTTGATGTGATAGCCCGCCCCGAGCGGGTCGATGGAGGGGTCGAGGAAGGAGTCGATGCGGCGGTACTGATAGTCCTTCAGGATCTGCCACTCGGTGCCGCGCGAGGCGAGCACCAGCGTCATGCCGCCCAGGCCGATGGCGATGACGGCGGCGAAATAGAGCCAGCTGACGCCGGCGAGGAACATCACCGCGCCGCCACCCAGCAGCAGCAGGATGCCGGTGCCGAGGTCGGGCTGGCGCAGCACCAGGAAGGTCGGCAGCAGCACCAGGACCAGCGCCAGCAAAACCCACATAGGCCGCGACGTCCGCCGGATGTCGAGCCAGTCGTAATAGGCCGCAAGCGCCATCACGAGGGTGATCTTCGCCAGTTCCGAGGGCTGCAGGCGGATGAAGCCCAGATCGATCCAGCGCTGGGCACCCATGCCGACCGAGCCGAAGAACTCCACCCCGAGCAACAGCACGAGCGACAAGCCGTAGGCAAGCCCGGCCACGTTGCGCCAGAACCAGATCGGCACGAAGGCCACCGCGAACATCAGCACGAGGCCCGCGGCAAAGCGCTTCATCTGCGGCTCGGCCCAGGGCATCAGGCTGCCGCCGGCGATGGAATAGAGCATCAGCCAGCCGAGTCCGGCGACGGCGGCGAGCAGCACCACCAGCGCCCAGTTGACGTAGAGCACCTTGGAGAGCCCCGCCGGCACCCGCTGGACGGCATATTCGAGATAGCTCATCGGGCCGTCCCCGTGGGGCGGTGCAGGCCGCACCTGGCGGGCCGGGAGGGCGGCGGGGCAGGGGGGCGCCGCCTCATGCCCGGTCGCGCCCGTCGGTCTGCGGCGGTCGCATCCGGCCAAGCAGGTCGCGCTGCTGCGTCTCGATGCGGTTGCGTTGCGGCTCGGGATAGGCCGAGAGCGGCGGCATGCCCCCGTGGAGCGCATGGAGCATCACGTCGCGGCCTACCGGGGCGGCCGCCGAGGAGCCGCCACCGCCATGCTCGATCACCACCGCCACGGCGTAGCGCGGCGCCTCGATCGGCGCATAGGCGACGAAGAGCGCATGGTTGCGGCGGTTCCAGGGCAGGTCCTGCTGGCGGCGCAAGCCGGCGGCACGCTCGGCGGCGGTGATGGTGAAGACCTGGCTGGTGCCGGTCTTGCCCGACATGCGGGCGCTGGCCTCGACGATGCGCGACGACCATGCGGTGCCGCGCTGGTGGTTGGTGCACTCCACCATGCCCTGGCGGACGATTGCCAGCGCCCGGGCGTCGAGCCCCAGCGACGGCGCCTCGGCCACCGGCTCCTCCACGCCACCGACCGCGCGCACCAGCCGCGGCACCACCGCCTTGCCCGAGGCGAGCCGCGCGGTCATCACCGCAAGCTGCAAGGGCGAGTTCAGGACGAAGCCCTGGCCGATGGCGGCGTTGATGGTGTCGCCCACCTGCCAGGGCTCGCCGCGGCGGGCCTGCTTCCACTCCCGCGTCGGGTTGAGCCCGGCGGCAACCGCCGACATCGGCAGCGCATGGCGCACCCCGAGGCCGAGGCGTTCGGACATGGCGTTGATCCGCTCGATCCCGACCCGCTGCGCCATGTCGTAGAAATAGACATCGCAGCTCTCGCTCAGCGCAGAGACCATGTTGAGCCGGCCGTGGCCGCCGCGCCGCCAGCAGTGGAAGCGCCGGCCCGAGACATCCATGTGGCCGGGGCAGAACACCCGCTCCTCGGGGACCACAAGGCCCGCTTCCAGCGCGGCCAGCGCCACCACCATCTTGAAGGTCGAGCCGGGCGGGTAGACACCCTGCACCGACTTGTCGACCAGCGGCCGGTAGGGGTCGTCGAGCAGGCCGCGGAAATCAGCCGAGGAGATGCCGCGGGCGAAGAGGTTGGGATCATAGCTGGGCGAGGAGGCGATGGCGCGCAGATCGCCGGTCTCGACATCCATGACGATCACCGCGGCGCTCTCGCCGGCGAGCCGGGCATGGATGAAGTTCTGCAGCCGGTGATCGACGGTGAGCTGGACGTTGCGGCCGGGCGTGCCCTCGCGCCGGTCAAGCTCGCGCATCACCCGGCCGACGGCGTTGACCTCGGTGCGCTTGGTGCCGGCGCTGCCGCGCAGCGCATGCTCCATTTGCCGCTCGACGCCGATGCGGCCGATCTGGAAGCCGGGCAGCTGCAGCACGGGATCGGGCACCTCCTGTGCGTCGAGGTCGCGCTCGCTCACCGCGCCGACATAGCCGATCACATGGCTGAAATCCTCTTCCAGCGGATAGTTGCGCGAGAGGCCCACCTCGGGGGTGATGCCCGGCAGGCTGGGCGCGTTCGAGGCGATGCGCGCCACCTGCTCCCAGTCGAGCCGCTCGGCGATGGTGACCGGCACGAAGGGTCGGTGGCGGAATACCTCGCGGCGGGCGCGGTCCACGATCTCGGCCGGCAGGTCGATGAGCCGCGCCAGCCGGGCCAGCACCAGATCGACGTCGCCCGCATCCTCGCGCACGATCACCACGCGATAGTTCTGCTCGTTGCCGGCAAGCACCGTTCCGTTGCGGTCGTGGATCAGCCCGCGCACCGGGGGGATCAGCCGGATGTTGATGCGGTTCTCTTCGGCCAGCAAGCGGAACTGGTCGGTCTGGTCCACCTGGATCTGGCGCATCCGGCCGGCGAGCATGAGCATCCCCGCGCCCATCAGCCCGCCGAGGATCGCCGCACGCCGGTTGATGCGGCGGCTGGAGAGCGCGATGTCGCGGGGCGGGCGCTTCACAGCGGCCGCCCCAGCGCATCGACCTCGCCGGTGGCCGGCTTGCGCACCCGCAGCGCGTAGTGGCTGACCAGCACCACCAGAGGATAGGCGAGCAGCGTCAGGACGAGCTGCGCAAGGCTCGGCCCCAGCGCGGGCATCGGCACCACGAGAAGCCCGAGAACGAGCCTTTCGGCCAGCCACATTGCGCCCATCACCGTCGCCACCACCGTCCACTCCAGCGGGAACGGCAGCTCGCGCATAAGCGGCTGGCGGCCGCGCAGGAACTCGGCGCCGAGGAGCACGATCAGCGCCCACAGGCCGGGCGGTCGCAGGGTCAGCAGATCCTCGAGCAGGAACACCGCCACGATCAGCAGGGCCGGCATGTAGTCGGGCCGGCGCAGCACCCAGGCCAGCACCAGGCAGAGCAGCAGGTCGGGGCCCGGCAGGCCGGCCTCGGCGCTGCCAAGGGGCAGCAGGCGCAGGAAGAGCGAGGCCACCGCGAAGGCGGCGAAGAGCGCCCAGAAGCGCCAGGGGCGGCTCTGCACCGGCTCAGCCATCGGGGGCTCCCGGACGCAGGGCGAGCGCATCGTCGACGGGCCGCGCCTGCGGACCTGTGCGGGCCACCGGCTCCGGGATCGGCACCAGCAGCGGGCCGGGGTCGTCGATCCGCTCCAGCGGGGCCGAGCGCAGCACGCGCAGGAATTCCAGCCGC
>PUNI01000346.1 GCA_003551745.1 Paracoccaceae bacterium
CCGCGCCAGGCCACCGCGCGCACATAGGCGTCCGACAGGCCGTTGGCGGCCAGAACCTCGGCCTTGGCGGCCTCGATCTCGTCCACGCTCCAGGGGATCTCGAAGTCGATCATCTGGGCCGAGCGGCGCAGACGCTCGGAATGCGCGCGGCTGAGGAAGATGCGCCCGCAATAGGCCCGCTCGCCCTCGAAGACCGAGGAGGCGTAGTGCAGGGCATGGGTCAGCACATGAACATTGGCCTCGCGCCACGGCACCAGCCGGCCGTCCAACCAGATCAGCCCGTCGCGGTCGTCATAGGCTCCGTCCATGATCTCTCTCCCCGTCCCTCACCGGCAGGCCCCCGCCCCTCCGGGCGACGCTGGGTCAGCGCAAGCTCATGCAATGTTGCGCAAGACCGGGCCGAACCGGACATAATCTTGCGCGATAGCTGCCGGTGGCTATCAGTCGAGTCTTGGAATGTCAACAAGACTGACGTAAAGCCGGGGGCGAAACACGAAGGTGCGACGCGATGACCGAACCCGGCGGGTTGCCACAAAGCGGTGAGGCGCTGCTGTTTCTCACCGACGAGCAGCTGCGCAAGGGGATCGAGGCGATGTTCTTCGCCTATCGCGGCTTTACCGCCGATCCCGACCGGATCCTCGACGGGCTCGACTATGGCCGTGCCCATCACCGCGCCCTGCACTTCGTCAACCGGCTGCCCGGGACGACGGTGAACAACCTGCTGGCCGTTCTCGGGGTGACCAAGCAGTCGCTGAACCGGGTGCTGCGACGGCTGATCGCCGACGGGCTGGTGGACAGCCGCGTCGGCCGCGCCGACCGGCGCGAGCGGCACCTCTACCTTACCGAGGCCGGGCGCGCTCTGGAGCGGCGGCTCTCGGCCGCGCAGCGGGCGCGGATGCGGGCCGCCTACCGCGCCGCCGGGCACGAGGCCGTCGCCGGCTTCCGGATGGTGCTGGAGGCGATGATGGACGACGACATCCGGCAGCAGTATCTTGCCCTGCGCGACCAGCGGGGGTGAGGCACGGACCGGACGATGACCAGCGACACCGCCGCGCATCTCCTGATCGTCGATGACGACGCGCGCATCCGCACCCTGCTCCAGCGCTTCCTGCAGGCGCACGGATTCTGGGTGACCGCTGCCCGCGATGCGGCCCACGCCCGCAGGCTGCTGGAGGGGCTGGAGTTCGACCTCCTCGTGCTGGACGTGATGATGCCGGGTGAGGACGGCCTGAGCCTGACCCGCGCGCTGCGCGATGCCCGGGACGTGCCGGTAATCCTGCTCACCGCCCGCGGCGAGACCGACGCCCGCATCGCCGGGCTCGAGGCCGGGGCCGACGACTATCTGTCGAAGCCCTTCGACCCGAAGGAGCTTCTGCTGCGCATCAACGCGATCCTGCGACGCCTGCCGCAGGAGCCGACGCAGCCCAGGCATCTCCACCTCGGGCCGATCCGCTATGATCTGGAGCGGGGGGAGCTGTCGCGCGACGGCGCGCCGATCCGGCTGACCATGACCGAGGCGGCGCTGATGCGCATCTTCGCCGGCCGCCCCGGCGAGGCGCTGAGCCGGGCGCAGCTGATGGAGGATCTGGGCGCGGGGCGCGGCTGGTCGGGCGATCCGATGGGCGAGCGCGCGGTCGATGTGCAGATCACCCGGCTGCGCCGGAAGCTCGAGGACGACCCGCGCCAGCCGCGCTATCTGCAGACGGTGCGCGGCGAGGGCTACATGCTGGTCCCCGACTGACGTCCACGGGCGGCCGACCCGGCAGCGCGCCGCTGCCGCGCCCTTGTTCAGGGCATTCCGGCCTTGATCTGCCGCAAGGACAGGACTGCCCGACGCGCCCATGCTGACGTCAGTCAGAGTTCCGGTCTGCCCGCGCGCGGGCAGGCGGGAGCGGCGCTATGCAGGAGGGCAAGCCATGTCCAGGATGAAGGCCGCGATCTTCGTCGAACCGGGCCGGATCGTGCTCGACGAGAAACCCGTCCCCGATGTCGGCCCGCTCGATGCGCTGGTGCGGATCACCACCACCACCATCTGCGGCACGGATATTCACATACTCAAGGGCGAATACCCGGTCGCCAAGGGGCTGACCGTGGGCCACGAGCCGGTGGGGGTCATCGAGAAGCTCGGCCGCGAGGTCAGCGGCTTCCGCGAGGGCCAGCGCGTGATCGCGGGCGCCATCACGCCCTCGATGCACTCGGCCGCCTGCCAGTGCGGGCGGGCCGCGCAGGATGGGGTCGGCACCCGCCACGGCTGGAAGCCGCTGGGCGGCTGGAAGTTCGGCAACACCATCGACGGCACCCAGGCGGAATACGTGCTGGTGCCTGACGCGATGGCCAACCTCGCCCCGGTGCCAGACGGTCTGAGCGATGAGCAGGTGCTGATGTGCCCCGACATCATGTCCACCGGCTTCGGCGGCGCGGAATCGGGCGGCATCCGCATCGGCGACATGGTGGCGGTCTTCGCCCAGGGGCCGATCGGGCTCTGCGCCACGGCCGGTGCCCGGCTGCTTGGTGCCTCGAAGATCATCGCCGTGGACCGGGTGCCCGAACGGCTCGAGATGGCGCGCAGGATGGGGGCGCATGAGGTGGTCGATTTCTCGCGCGAAGAGCCGGTCGAGGCGATCCGGCGCATCACCGACGGGCGCGGCGTCGATGTCTCGATCGAGGCCCTCGGGCTGCAATCGACCTTCGAGGCGGCGCTGAGGGTGCTGCGGCCGGGCGGCACGCTCTCCAGCCTCGGGGTCTTTTCGGGCGACCTGAAGATCCCGCTCGACGCCTTCGTGGCGGGCCTCGGGGATCACACGATCGTCACCACGCTCTGCCCCGGCGGTAGCGAGCGGATGCGCCGGCTGATGTCGGTGATCGAGTCGGGCCAGGTCGATCTCGGGGCGATGGTGACCCACCGCTTCAAGCTCGACCAGATCGAGGAGGCCTATGAGCTCTTCGCCAACCAGCGCGACGGCGTGCTGAAGGTGGCGATCACACCCTAGCCTTGTCGGCCGGACGCGGTGCTGCGGGGTGAGGTCGGGCGGTGGCGGGATGCCCGCCGGTTGGGCGCGTCGGCCAGCAACTCGGACAGCCCGCCGATGTTCGGCAACACCGCATCGGCCAGCGGCGCCAGGTCCGGATATCCGGCGGGTCCGGTCAGCACCGCCACCGTGGCCATCCCGGCGGCGCGGCCGGCAACGAGGTCGTGACGGCTGTCGCCCACCATGACGACCTCTTCCGGCGAGACCCCCTGCGTCTCTGCGAAGGCCAGCAGCATGCCTGGGTCGGGCTTCGCGCCGAAACCGCTGTCATAACCGGCCACGAAGTCGAAGGCCCCGATCACGCCGGCCGCCTCCAGATGCGCGCGGGCCGGCGCCTCGGCATCATTCGTGGCCACGCCGAGCCGCAGCCGCTGCCGGCGCAACCCGTCCAGCAGCGGCGCGAGCGGCACCGCCGGCACCTGCGGCACGGCCGTGGCGAGCGCGTTCATGCGCGCCACCAGCGCCGCGCCCGCGATGTCGGGAAGATGCGGTCGCAGTACCGCAGCCACCTCGCCGGGCGTGCCGGCGATCACCGGGCTCGCCGGATCGAAGCGCCGGGCGTCGAGGTCATAGCCCATGGCCGCCGCCAGACGTGCGGCGAGCTTGGCCTCGCCCTCCGACAGCGTCTCGATCAGCTGTGCCGTCCAGGCGCCCCAGGTGGCGTGGAAGTCGAACAGCGTTCCGTCCTTGTCGAACAGGACGGCGGCGATTCGGTCGAAGCGGGCCAAGGGGTCAGGTCCAGGCCGGCAGGTCGCCGCCGGGCAGGCCGGTCCGCGCCCGCGCCACCGACTCGGGGGCAAGGGCGGCAAAGGCGCTGAACGCGAGCACCCGTTCGTCCTCGGTCATCACGAAGTCGAGAACGGCGGCCAGGAACTTGGGCTCGCCGGTGCGATCCCGCAACTCGGCCGGCGCGGCGCCGGAGAAAGCCAGAAACCCCGCCAGGCGGTCGGAATCCGCGGCGAGCCACCCCAGCGCCTGAAGCGCAACGACCTCGGCAACTTCCTGCCGACCCGACATCCTCGCCCCTCCACCGGGGCTGCCACTCGCGGCCCCCGAAAGACTTTCTTAACCCGTTGCGTTACATCTTCGTAACGATCCGGGGCAAGCCCGGCGTGCACGGGCGATTTCCCCCCGGCCAGAACGACCGGCCGGCCCGGCACCGCGAACTGGGAGCACAGATGTCTGGTACGATCCTCATCGTCGACGAT
Organism: Paracoccaceae bacterium; assembly: GCA_003551745.1. Classification (GTDB taxonomy): domain Bacteria; phylum Pseudomonadota; class Alphaproteobacteria; order Rhodobacterales; family Rhodobacteraceae; genus Rhodobaculum. The sequence continues at coordinate 4,238 of PUNI01000346.1, forward strand.
GTGGCGACCAACCGGATCGTCCTGAAGGTCAAGCTCTCCGTGGCCTGCTACGGCACGCTGCAGGCTGCCGACGGAGCTGCCGCCCTGTCGCTGGCGCGCAGCCGCCAGCCCGACCTGATCCTTCTCGACATGCTGCTGCCCGACATCTCGGGCATCGCGGTCTGCCGTCGGCTCAAATCCGACCCCGCCACCCGGGACATCCCGGTGGTGATGATCACCGCCGCCCGCGACGCTGCCGCCCGCCGCGAGGCGCTGCGCGCCGGGGCCGATGACTTCCTGCCCAAGCCAGTCGACGAGACCATGCTGCTGGCGCGGATCCGCAGCCTGCTGCGGGCGCGGGAAACGGAGGCCGAACTGCGCCTGCGCGACGTCACCGACCGTGCCATCGGCTTTGCCGAAGAACCGGGTGGCTTCGAGGCTCCCGGCACCATGGCGCTTGTTGCCGGAGACCGGAAGACGGCGCTGGGTTGGCGACGGATGCTGGCGCCGCTGCTGCCCGACCGGCTTGTGGTTCTGCCGCACGAGACCGCGCTCGCCGAATCCGGCCCGGTGCCCGACGTCTACATGATCGCCGCCGACTTGGGGCGGAGCGGCGAGGGGCTGCGGCTGATGTCCGAACTGCGCTCGCGCGCCCCGACGCGCCATGCCGCGATCTGCATTGTCCTGCCTCCCGCCGCGGCAGACGCCGCCGCCATGGCGCTCGATCTCGGCGCCTCGGAACTGCTCGACCCGTCCAGCGACGCCGAGGAGACGGCGCTCCGTCTTGCCGCCCAGCTGCGCCGCAAGCGCCAGGCCGACCGGCTGCGGGCTTCGGTCAAGACCGGGCTGCAGCTGGCAGTGACCGATCCGCTCACCGGGCTCTACAATCGCCGCTACGCGCTGCCGCACCTGTCGAGGATCGCAGAACGTGCCGCGCAGACCGGCCGGCGCTATGCCGTGCTGGCGATGGATCTCGACCGCTTCAAGGCGGTCAACGACACCTTCGGCCACGCCGCGGGCGACGCCGTCCTGGCCGAGGTCGCACAGCGCATGCGCGACAGTCTGCGACCGGTGGATCTGCTGGCCCGGATCGGTGGCGAGGAGTTCATTGCCGTGATTCCCGACACCACGCTGGCGACGGCGCGGGCTGCGGCCGAGCGGATCTGCCGGGTGATCGAGGCGCTGCCCGTCACCCTGCCGGAGGCCGCCGGCACGGTGGCGGTGACGGTTTCGATCGGGCTGGTGATGGGCGGGCCCGACCCGAAGCGGCCCAACGACCCGCCCGCAAGCGGGGCCGAGGTGATGGCCCGCGCCGACGCGGCCCTGCTGGCCGCGAAGTCCGAGGGCCGCAACCAGGTCACCGTCGGGCTGACGGCCGCCTGAGCCCGTCGAGGGGGCGGGTGGCAGACCTGTCCATCCCCGGGCAAGCGCGCCCGGCCAGGCCATGCCGCGCGGGTCCGGTCCGCGGTTGGCGGATCCGGCTGCCGCGAAGGCCGCACGCCCGGACAGCCGAGGCGAGCATGTCCGGGAAGGAACCGCTTCGGCGCCGGGGGTGCCATGATGGCTCGGCCGCATGTCCCGGGTTATGGCTCCCCGCGGTCCCTCCACGCCGGCCCCTGGCGCGCCTCGCGGCCTCGGCGCTGCGCGAGTGTTTGCAGCCGGTTGGCGTAGGCGGCGCGCTCGGCCTCCGTCATGGCCGCAACCCGCTCGACCAGAAGCTCCCGCGCCAGGCTTTGCCGATCGGCGGCGCGTGCGCCCTGCCTGACCAGTACCGCCTCCAGCGCGGCCGGATCGAACGGCCGGGCCCGCAGGATCTCCAGCGCCGTTGAAAGATCCGATTGCCGCTCGGCGCGCAAGTCGCGCAGCGCCGGGCCGCGGTCGCGCCACGCCGCGCGCAGCGCAGCGCGGTCGGTCGGTTCAAGCGCCGCGGCATAGCGCATGGTCCCGAAATCGACCTGCACCGCCCGTGGCGTCGACACACCGCCACGGGTCCAGACCATGCCCAGCACGACGCCCAGCACGAGGAGGTTGACGGCCAGAGACAGCACCAGCGCCGTCCCGAGCACCCGGTGGCGCCTCGGTCCAGGCGGTCCTGCAGCGGGATGCGACATCGTGCGGCCCTCCTTCAGTCGGCCAGGAGATCGGCGGGGTCGGCCACGCCCGCAAGCAGTTCGACCCCGAAGAGCGCCTCTTCCAGCGCCAGCACGGATCCCGGCGGGGCTGCGCCGATCCAGACGCCGACGAGCAGTGCCCCCGTCAGGGTGGCCGGTATCGCGACCGGGCCGAACAGGCCTCCGAACCGGCCACGCCAGCCGAGGGCGCCGGGCCGGTGCCGCTCGGCATCGGCAAGAACACGCGCCAGCAACGCCCCGTCGGGCCGCGGCGAACGGGCGCGCAACGTGGCGAAGCCGGCGTCAAGGCGGCGGTCGTCGGCGTCGTCGGGCTCAGGGGTCGTCATCATGATATCCCAGCGTTTCGCGCCGGGGGGCCAGCGCGGTCGTCAGCCCCCGCCTGCCGCGGGCAACGAGGCTCTCCACGGCTTCCACACCACAGCCCATCACCGTGGCGATCTCCGGGTTGGAAAGCCCCTCGATGTGGCGCAGGACCACCGCCTGACGCTGGCGCTCGGGCAGGCACAGAAGCGCGGCTTCCAGAGCCGCGGTGCGGTCGGCGCGGATCAGCACCTGCACCGCGGCCGGAGCGGGATCGGCCGGATCGCCCGCGGCGTCGAGCGCCACTGACCGACGCCGGCGCAGCCGGTCCGTGCAGAGGTTGGCCGTCACCCGGTAGAGCCATGTCGACACCTGCGCCTCGCCCGGCCGCCAGCGCGGCGCGATCTGCCAGAGCCGCAGCATCGCCTCCTGCGCCACGTCCTCGGCTTCCGCGACATCGCCCAGCAGCCGGGCGGCGAAGCCCAGCACACGGCCCAGGTGCCGGTCGGCCAGCCGACGCGCCGCCCGCCCGTCGCCGGCGGCATAGGCCGCCAGAAGTGCCGCGTCCTCCGAGCCATCCCCTTGCGCGTTCCGCATCTTGCATGGGCCCTACTCCCGGGCTGCCCAGCCCGCAAGCCGACCGGCCCGCGGGAGGTGCCATCAGTCCCGCGACGGTTTGCGGCGCAGCCCGCCGCGCCCCTTTGCCCGGCTTTCGAGCGCGGCCTCGAACTCGGCCCGGCTGATCACGCCGTCGCCGTCCGCATCGATCCTGTCGAAATCGAGCCAGGGCGGAGCCATCCCCGCGCCGGTCCTCCGACCGCGCTCGACCTGCAGCCGCGGGCCGCGCTCGCGCCAGCCCGGCTCGGCCCGGGCCGCGCGCA
>PUNI01000497.1 GCA_003551745.1 Paracoccaceae bacterium
CGCCGCGCCACGGCCGATGCGATCTGGCCTTCCAGATTGCTCACCATCTGCTCGCGCTCGGCGGGGGTGTAGCGCACGCCCACGAGCTTTTCTGCTGCAGCGATGTCGGTGAGGGTGATCGCGGCGTCGCTCATCTGGCTCCCCGCTGTGCTGTCGGCGGCCGGCCGGCGCCGCGCGTCCGTGGCACGGCCCCGCCGACCGTCGCGCGCCCGTCCCGGGCCCCGCCGTGACGCCCCCGGCCATTCTGGCACTGCGCAAGCTTCGATCCGCAATGTTTCAAGGGCGTCCCACCCTGCCGGCGCTGCACCGGTCCGCCATGAGTCCGTGAGTGCACAAACTCTGCGGTTGCCCCGGGGCGGTGTCAATCCACCCACGCGGGAATCCGGGCTCCTCGCGCAGCTGCTGAAGCGGCGTCCCGCAGCTTCGATCATCTGCCCGAAAACAGGCAGACTTCGAATGCTGATGCCGTCAGTGCCGGGCGGAGCACCATCGTTCCCACGCCGCCCCCGGCACCTGGGGGGCGGCCATCAAGCATTGGGCGTCGGTCCCGCTATTCGGCCGGCACCGCTTCCGCATCGAGGCTCAGCGGATGCGGCAGATGGATGAGCATCTCCCGCGGGCACACCTGCAGGAAGGCCGGCAGCTCGCTGTCCCAGTGGCGCAGGATGTCGGCCGCCCGCTCGCTGCCGGTCTCGGCCAGATGCTGCTCCACGAGCCCCTTCACTTGCTGCTGCCAGTGCGGCACGGTCACCGGGCAGGTCACCAGCGTATCGCGGTTCAGATAGCGGTCGGCCGCCCCTTCCGGATCGTAGAGATAGGCCATGCCGCCGGTCATGCCCGCGCCGAAGTTCGCGCCCACGGGGCCGAGGATCACCGCGACGCCGCCGGTCATGTATTCGCAGCCGTTGGTGCCGCAGCCTTCGACGACCACATGGGCGCCCGAGTTGCGCACCGCGAAGCGCTCCCCGGCCCGGCCGGCAGCAAAGAGATGCCCGGCCGTCGCGCCGTAGAGCACGGTGTTGCCGATGATGGTGTTCTCGGTCGCCACCAGGGGCGAGGACATGCGCGGCCGCACCACGATCAGCCCGCCGGAGAGGCCCTTGCCGACATAGTCGTTGGCATCGCCGAAAAGCTCGAGCTTGATCCCCGGCGCGAGGAACGCGCCCAGCGACTGCCCCGCGCTGCCGGCGAGCTTCACCGTCAGATGGTCGGGCTGCAGCTGGTTCTTCATGCCGAACCGCTTGACCAGATGCGACGACGCCCGGGTGCCGATGGTGCGGTCGGTGTTGCGCACGGCGTAGGAGAGCTGCATCTTCTCGCCGTCCTCGAAGAAGCGGGCCGCGTCGCGGATGATCTGGGCATCCAGCGTGTCGGGCACGCTCTGGCGTGGCTTGTCGCGGTCGTAGCGGATGCGCTCGGCACCATCGACGGTGACCAGCAGCGGATTGAGGTCGAGATCATCGAGATGCGCCGCGCCCCGGCTCACCTGCGTCAGCAGGTCGGCGCGCCCGATCACCTCGTCGAGCGAGCGCGCGCCGATCTCGGCCAGGATCTCGCGCACCTCCTGGGCGTAGAAGGTGATGAGGTTGACCACCTTGTCGGCCGTGCCGGTGAACTTCTCGCGCAGCTTCTCGTCCTGGGTGCAGACGCCGACGGGGCAGGTGTTGGACTGGCACTGCCGCACCATGATGCAGCCCATGGCGATCAGCGCGGCTGTGCCGATCCCGTACTCTTCGGCGCCCAGCATGGCGGCCATCACGATGTCGCGCCCGGTGCGCAGCCCGCCGTCGGTGCGCAGGGTCACCCGGTCGCGCAGCTTGTTCATCGCCAGCACCTGATGGGCCTCCGAGAGGCCCATCTCCCACGGCAGACCGGCATACTTGATCGAGGTGCCGGGCGAGGCGCCGGTGCCGCCGTTGTGGCCCGAGATCAGGATCACGTCGGCCTTGGCCTTGGCGACCCCGGCGGCGATGGTGCCCACGCCGGACGAGGCCACCAGCTTGACCGTCACCTTGGCCCGCGGGTTGATCTGCTTCAGGTCGTAGATCAGCTGCGCCAGATCCTCGATCGAGTAGATGTCGTGGTGCGGCGGCGGCGAGATCAGCGTCACTCCGGGGGTGGAGTGGCGCAGCTTCGCGATCAGCTTGGTGACCTTCATGCCGGGAAGCTGGCCGCCCTCGCCGGGCTTGGCGCCCTGCGCCACCTTGATCTCCAGCTCCTCGCAGGCGTTGAGATACTCCGCCGTCACCCCGAAGCGGCCCGAGGCCACCTGCTTGATCTTCGCGCTGGGGTTGTCGCCATTGGGCAGGGGCTTGTAATGCGCCGGGTCCTCGCCCCCCTCGCCGGAGTCGGATTTTGCCCCGATCCGGTTCATGGCGATGTTCAGCGTCATGTGCGCCTCGGGGCTGAGCGCGCCGAGGCTCATGCCCGGGGTCACGAAGCGCTTGCGGATCGAGGTGATGCTCTCGACCTCCTCGATCGGCACCGGCCGGCCGAGGGGCTTGATGTCGAGCAGGTCGCGGATGTGGATCGGCGGCTTGGCCCGCATCGCCGCCGAGAACTGCTTCCACAGGTCATAGCTCGCGCGGTCGCAGGCGGCCTGCAGAAGATGCATGCTGGTCGCCTCCCAGGCATGCTTCTCGCCCGCCCGACGCAGCTTGTAGAAGCCCCCGATCGGAAGCACGTCGGCGCCGCCGCGGAAACCCTTGGCATGGATCGCCTCAGCCTTCCGCTGCAGCCCCGCGAGCCCGATGCCCGAGATGCGGCTGTGCATGCCGGGGAAGTACTCGGCCACCAACGCGCGGGAAAGCCCCACGGCCTCGAAGTTCAGCCCGCCGCGGTAGGAGGACAGCACCGAGATGCCCATCTTCGACATGATCTTGAGCAGACCCTGGTCGATCGCCGCGCGATATCGGCGCAGATTGTCCTCCAGCGTGCCGTCCAGAAGCCCGCGCCGCAGACGGTCTGCGATGGTGTCCTGCGCCAGATAGGGGTTCACCGTGGTCGCGCCCGCGCCGATCAACACCGCGAAGTAATGCGGGTCGATGCATTCGGCGGCCCGCACATTGATCGAGGTGAAGGTGCGCAGACCCTTGCGGGTGAGCCAGGAATGCACCGCCGAGGTGGCGAGGATCATCGGCATCGCCGCCTGATCGGGGCCCTGGCCTTCGTCGGTGAGTACCAGATGGGCCGCGCCGGAGCGCACGGCGTCCTCGGCCTCGGCGCGGACCCGCGCCAGCCCCCGGGCCAGCGCATCGGGCGCGTCCCCCGCCGGGAAGGTGCAGTCGATCACGGCGAGACTTTCGCCGAACTGCTCGACCATCACCCGGAACTCGGCATTGGCAACGAACGGACTCTCCAGCACCAGGATCTCGGTCTGGCTGGAATCCTCGTCGAGCACGTTCTTGAGATTGCCGAAGCGCGTCTTCAGGCTCATCACCCGATGCTCGCGCAGGCTGTCGATCGGCGGGTTGGTGACCTGGCTGAAGTTCTGCCGGAAATAATGGCTCAGCGGGCGGTACATCGACGACAGCACCGCCGGCGGCGTGTCGTCGCCCATGCTGGCGACCATCTCCTTGCCGTCCTCGGCCATCGGCACCAGGACCTGCTCGATCTCCTCCATGGTGAAGCCCGCCGCGATCTGGCGGCTGCGCAACTCGGCGCCCTGGAAATCGGCCGCCTCGGGCACGTCGCGCAACAGCGCGTTCAGGTCGACGACCTTCTCGATCCAGTCGCCGAAGGGCTGGGCGGCGGCCAGCTTGTCCTTGATCTCGCTGTCGTGGAAAAGCCGGCCCTCCGCCATGTCCACGGCGATCATCTGCCCCGGCCCCAGCGCGCCCTTCTCCAGAATCCGCGCCTCCTCGACCGCCACCATGCCGGTCTCGGATCCCGCGATCAGCAGCCCGTCCCGGGTGACGGTATAGCGCAGCGGCCGAAGCCCGTTGCGGTCGAGCCCGGCGCAGACCCAGCGCCCGTCGGTCATGGCCAGTGCCGCGGGCCCGTCCCAGGGCTCCATCACCGCGTTGCAATAGGCATACATGTCCTGCCACGCCTGCGGCATCTCGACGGTCTGCTTGGACCAGCTCTCCGGCACCAGCATGGTCTTGGCCATCGGGGCGTTGCGTCCGGCCCGCACCAGCACCTCGAACACCGCGTCCAGCGCCGCGGAGTCGCTCGAGCCGAGCGGCACGATCGGCTTGATGTCCTCGGCGAGCTCCCCGAAATAGGACGAAGCCATCCGGATCTCGTGGCTCTTCATCCAGTTCAGGTTGCCCTTCAGCGTGTTGATCTCGCCGTTGTGGGCCAGCATGCGGAAGGGCTGCGCCAGCCACCACTGCGGGAAGGTGTTGGTCGAATAGCGCTGGTGGTAGAGCGCGAAGGCGCTGACGAAATCCTCGTGCTTCAGGTCGGGGTAGAACTCGGCCACCTGCTCGGCCAGCATCATGCCCTTGTAGATGACGCTGCGGCAGGACAGCGAGCAGAGATAGAGCGAGGGCACCTGCGCTGCCGCCGCGGCCTTCTCGATCCGCCGGCGGATGACGTAGAGCTCGCGCTCGAAACTCTCCTCGTCGAGCCCCTTGCCGTCATGGATCAGGATCTGCTCGATCTCGGGCCGGGTCGCGTTGGCCTTCTCGCCAAGCACGGCGGTGTTCACCGGCACATGTCGCCAGCCGTAGATGACATGGCCCATGCGCAGGACCTCGGTCTCGACGATGGTGCGGCAGACCTCCTGCGCACCGAAATCGGTGCGCGGCAGGAAGACCTGGCCCACGGCCAGCAGCCGGTCGGCGAGCGGCTCGTGCCCGGTGCGGCGGATCTGGTCGTAGAAGAAGGCGAGCGGGATCTGCAGATGGATGCCGGCGCCGTCGCCCGTCTTGCCGTCGGCATCGACCGCACCGCGGTGCCACACGGCCTTCAGCGCCTCGATGCCGCTGACCACCACCTCGCGCGACGGCTTGCCGTCGATCGCCACCACGAGGGCCACCCCGCAGGAGGCGCGCTCGTCCTCGGCCCGGTAGAGCCCGGTCTCGGCCAGCCTTGCGCGGCGGGCTTCCTCGGCGGCGGCCCAGCTGTGATCGATCCGTGTCATGGCAGTTCCTCCTCGGAGGGCAGGCCGTCGCGCGGCCGGCGGATGGGGTAACGGGGCTGCGGGGCTATTCCGCCGCCACCCGGGCGTTCTGGGCGAGCCGCTCGAGGATGGCCTCGGCCGCCTCGCGGCCGTCGCGGATTGCCCAGACGACGAGGCTCGCCCCGCGCACGATGTCGCCCACGGCGTAGACGCCGGGCAGGTTGGTCGCGTGGCTGCGATAGTCGGCCTTGACGGTGCCCCAGCGGGTCACCTCCAGTTCCGGCACGCCCCACAGCGCGGGCAGCGCCTCGGGCTCGAAGCCGAGCGCCTGGATCACCATGTCGGCCTCCTCGGTATAGTCGGCGCCATCGATCACCTCGGGGGTGCGCCGGCCGGTGGCGTCGGGCTTGCCCAGCCGCATCTTCTGCACGATCACCCCCGACACCGGGTCGCCGGTGACGCCGCGCGGCGCGGTCAGCCAGACGAACTCGACCCCTTCCTCCTCTGCGTTCTGCACCTCGCGCTGGCTGCCGGGCATGTTCTTGCGGTCGCGCCGGTAGAGGCATTTCACCGATTTCGCGCCCTGCCGGACGGCGGTGCGCACGCAATCCATCGCCGTGTCGCCGCCGCCGATGACCACCACGCGCTTGCCTTCGGCATTCAGCTCGCCCGAGTCGAACTCCGGTACGTCGTCGCCGAAGCTCTTGCGGTTGGAGGCGGTCAGATAGTCGATGGCACGGACCACGCCGGCGGCACCCACGCCCGGCGCCTCCAGATCGCGCGACTTGTAGACGCCGGTGGCGATCAGCACGGCGTCGTGCTTCGCGCGGATCTCCTCGAAGGTGATGTCGCTGCCCACATTGCAGTTGAGCACCAGCTCCACGCCGCCCGCCTCCAGCTGTTCGATCCGGCGCATCACCACCGGCTTCTCGAGCTTGAAGCCCGGGATGCCATAGGTCATCAGCCCACCCGCGCGGTCGTAGCGGTCGTAGACCGTCACCTGCACGCCGGCCCGGCGCAGCATGTCGGCGGCCGCGAGCCCGCCCGGCCCGGCGCCGATGATGCCCACGCTTTCGGGGCGCTCGGCATGGGGGCGGATCGGCTGCACCCAGCCCTCCTCCCAGGCGGTGTCGGTGATGTATTTCTCCACGGCCCCGATGGTGACGGTGCCGTGGCCGGCCTTCTCGATGACGCAGTTGCCCTCGCAGAGCCTGTCCTGCGGACAGATCCGGCCGCAGATCTCGGGGAAGGTGTTGGTGGACTGCGCCACCTCATAGGCTTCTTCCAGCCGGCCCTCGGCGGTCAGCATCAGCCAGTCGGGGATGTTGTTGTGCAGCGGGCAGTGGGTCTGGCAGTAGGGCACGCCGCACTGGCTGCAGCGGCCGGCCTGCTCGGCGGCCTTGTCGGCCGCGAATTCGGCGTAGATCTCGCCGAAATCATGCGTGCGCAGATCGGGAGGCCGCTTGTCCGGCATCTCCTTGTCCACCTGCACGAAGCGCAGCATCTGCTGGTTGGCCATGGCGTCCTCCCCCGGCACGTTCCGGCCGGTCATCTCGCTCTCACGGCTGCAATAAACCCGGCCGGGACGAAAGAAAAGTCATTAATACTGACCTAAAAGCGAGTTTTTCCGGCATCGCAGCGGCAGACCTGTGTAGCTCACTCCGAAAAAGGGTCAGTACGCAATACCCAAATTTCGACTTTCCTTTCGAAACCAGCCGCGCGACGGTGCCGCCGATCTTCCCGGGAGACGCCGTCCGTGACCTTCATCCACCTGTTCCTGCTTGCCGTGATCCAGGGCATCACCGAGTTCCTGCCGATCTCCTCGTCGGGCCATCTGATCCTGCTGCCTGCGCTCACACCGCTGGAGGATCAGGGGCTGGTGATCGACGTCGCCGTCCATGTCGGCACGCTGTTCGCGGTGATCCTCTACTTCCGGCGCGACGTGGCGGTGGCGGTCAGCGGCATCCCCGACCTGCTGCGCTGGAGGATCGACAACCAGGGCGCCTGGCTCGCGCTGTGCCTTGCCATCGCAACCGTCCCGGTGATGATCGCCGGCCTGATCTTCAAGCTTACCGGCCTGATGGACGCGATGCGCTCGGTCGCGCTCATCGGCTGGACGATGATCATCTTCGGCATCGTGCTCTACGTTACCGACCAGCAGGGCCAGGAGGTCAAGACGATCCGCAACTGGAGCCTGCGCGACGCGCTGGTGCTGGGCCTGTGGCAGGCGGTGGCGCTGATCCCGGGCACCTCGCGGTCGGGGATCTGCATCTCGGGGGCGCGCTGGCTGGGCTATTCGCGCTTCGACGCCGCGCGCATCTCGATGCTGATGTCGATTCCCACGATCATCGCCAGCGGCGTGCTGATGGGGGGCGACGCTGTCGCCCGGATGGACATCCAGGCCCTGCGCGACGGCGCCATCGCGGC
>PUNI01000074.1 GCA_003551745.1 Paracoccaceae bacterium
CGCATGACGCTCCAGCACCGCGGCCACCAGCGCCTGCCACTCGGCCTGCCTGCGCGCTGGCCCGTAGTTCTCCAGCACATCGGCGCGCGCCGCGGCCCCGAGCGCGCGGCGCCGGCCGGGTGCGTCGAGCAGCGCGGTGAGCGCGGCCTCCCAATCGCCGGGCCCGTCGGCGAGCAGCCCGGTGCGGCCATGGGCGATGGCGCGGCGCTGGGTGGCCGTGGGTGAGGCGACGCTGGGCACGCCGAAGGCACCGGCCTCGATGTATTTCAGCTCGCTGCGGGCCTGCGCAAAAGGCGAGTCGAGCTCGAGCGGGATCAGGTTGACATCGATCCCGGCGATGAGGCCGATGAAGTCGCGGTAGGGCAGGAAGGGCTGGTGGCGGACGCGCGCGCCGAAACCGGCCAGCGCCTCGGGCACGTGCAGCTTTCCGGCAATCAGCAGGTGCAGCGTGGGCCGCGCCGACAGCAGCTGCAGCAGCACCGGCAGGATCAGCGCGAAATCGGCGTCGTGATGGGCCGAGCCGGAGAAATAGCCCAGGGTCGGCGGCGCGTCGGCCGCGCGCGCCGGCGCCGCCGCGGCGCGGTCGAGAAACTCCTGCGAGAGGCCGTTGCGCATCACCACGCAGTCGCCGTGCAGGGCGATGGCCCTGTCACGCAGGAAATCGGTCGCACAGATCACCGTATCGGCGGCCCGGAGCGCGGTGCGATAGGGCGCGGTCAGATCCGCGCCCGACGGCCCGCCGAAGCCGGCCAGATGGGCCTGGCCATCGGGGTCGAACACCAGATCGTCGACGTCATAGGCAACCGCGCAGCCGGCTGCGCGGGCAAGGCCGATCGCGCGCCGGGTGACGGGGCCGTCGGGGACGCGGTGCAGCACCAGAAGCCGCCGGGCCCGGGGCATGTCCTGCCACAGGCAGCCGGTCGCCACCGTCCATCCCGCCGCGCGCAGATAGGCGGCCGGCTGGACGCAGCGCAGCTCGGTGGTGCCATGGCCCAGCATCGGCTTTATGGACAGGAAATGGATGTCGACCGCCCCGTTGCGCGGCCCGGTGCCCAAGCCGCTCATGGCCCGGTGTCGCGGCGGCCGGGCGCCGGCCACGGCCGGGGTTGCGCTAGAGGGTCAGTGGAAACCGGACGCAAAGTCATCTGGGTCGCCTCTGCGGCAGGGCGGGGTGCGCTTTGCAGTCTTCGCGACGCCGCGGCGCAGGACAAGGGCCCTTGCGATCCCTGGCAGCTCCGCGCGACGGATTTGCCCATCTGCCCCGGGCCCGCCGGCGGCGACGGACCGTTTGCGTGATGCCGCAGCGCCCGCACCGACCGCCAGCCCGGACCGCCCGGACCGACCGGGGGGTGGCGTTGACACAGCGGTGGCCCCGGGGCAGGCAGGCGGACCCGGGGCAAATGGCAACTGCATGGACATCATTCCGATCATCGTGCTGCTGGTCTACCTCGCGCTGGCGCTGGGCACGCTTCCGGGCTTCAAGGTCGATCGCACCGGCGCCACCGTCGTCGGTGCGCTGGCGCTCCTCGTCACCGGCAGCATTTCGTCGCAGGATGCCTGGGCCGCCATCGACTACCGGACGCTGGGCATGCTGTTCGGGCTCATGCTGGTGTCCGGGGCCTTCGCGGTCTCCGGCTTCTATGCGGTGGTGGCCGGGCGGGTGGCGCATCTCGAGGTGACGCCGCCGCTGCTGCTGGCAGCGATCGTGGCCGTGGGTGGAGTTCTGTCGGCACTCCTGACCAACAGCGTGGTGGCGGTGGCGATGACACCGCTGCTGGTCTCCGCAAGCCTTGCGCGCGGGCTCAATCCGGTGCCCTTCCTGCTGGGCTTCTGCTTCGCCACGAACATCGGCGCCACCGCCACCATCATCGGCAGCCCAAAGAACATGATCCTCGCCCAGGCGCTGGATCTGAGCTTCACCAACTATTTCCTCCTGACGGTGGTGCCGGTTGTGCTGGGGCTGGCTCTGTGCTGGGCGATCCTCGCCTGGCTCTACCGGGGCCGCTGGACGCTGGACCCCGCCGGAGCTGCCGCCACCGCCGCGCCCACGGTGGCGGCACCGGCCTTCGACCGGACCGAGACCGTGAAGGCGGGCGCGGTGACGGCCGCGGTGATCCTCGCCTTCGTGGCCACCGACTGGCCGCATGAGCTGATCGCGCTGGCAGCCGGCGGCTTCCTGCTGGTCAACCGCCGCATCGCCTCGGGCGACGTGATGCAGCATGTCGACGGCAACCTCCTGCTGCTGATCATGGGGCTCTTCGTTGTGAACGCGGCCCTCGCCTCCACCGGGCTGCCGCAGCAGCTGATCCGCGATGCCGGAGAGGTCGGGCTCCGGCTCACCGACCCGGTGCCGCTGTTCCTGATCGGCGCCGTCGTCAGCGACATCATCACAGGCACCCCGGCCGCGATGCTGCTTGCGCCCTTCCTGACGGGGGCGGACGATCCGCATCTGCTGGGCGCAGCCCTTGCACTGGGGCTGGGGTTTTCGAGCAACATCTTCATCTTCAGCAGCCTCGCCGGGATCATCGTGGTGGAACAGGCCGCCAGACACGGCGTGCGGATCGGCTTCGGCGAGTTCTTCCGCGCCGGCGCGCCGGTGACGGTGATCAGCATGCTGATCGCCGTGGTCTGGCTGGTGGCGGTCCTGTCCTGACGGCGGCGCCGCGCGACCCCGCCGCCCGGCGTTGGCGGCGGGCCCCGCGTCCCGGGCCGGTGCGGCGCCTTCGGTCAGGCGCGACGGGCGCCCTCCAGGCTGGTGACGCCGAGCGCCTGCAGGGCGGTTTCGGCAATGTCGGCGGCGGTCAGCCCCGCCTCGCGATACATGGCCGCCGGGCTTGCCTGGTCGATGAAGCGGTCGGGCAGCGTCATGGTACGGATGGCAAGGCCGCGGTCGAGCCGACCGGTGCCGGCCAGCCAGTGCAGCACATGGGCACCGAAGCCCCCGGCCGAGCCCTGCTCTACCGTGATCAGCGCGGCGTGCTCGTCGGCGAGCCGGGCGATCAGATCGGTGTCGAGCGGCTTGGCGAAGCGCGCATCCGCCACGGTGGCGCTGATGCCGCGGGCCTCCAGCGCCTCGGCGGCAGCGAGGCACTCATGCAGATGCGCCCCGAAGGACAGAAGCGCCACCGAGGTGCCCTCGCGCAGGACCCGGCCCTTGCCGATCTCCAGCATCTGCCCGCGTTCGGGCATGTCGACGCCGACCCCCTCGCCGCGCGGATAGCGGAAGGCGATGGGCCCCTCGTCATACTCGGCGGCGGTGGCGACCATGTGGACAAGCTCGGCCTCGTCGCCGGCGGCCATCACCACGAAGCCCGGCAGGTTCGCCAGATACGCGACGTCGAAGGCACCGGCATGGGTGGCGCCGTCGGCCCCCACGAGCCCGGCGCGGTCGATGGCGAAGCGGACGGGGAGCTTCTGCAGCGCCACGTCATGCACCACCTGATCGTAGCCGCGCTGCAGGAAGGTGGAGTAGATCGCGGCAAAGGGCTTGAGCCCGCCGGCGGCCATCCCGGCGAAGAAGGTCACCGCATGCTGCTCGGCGATGCCGACGTCGAAGACGCGCGCGGGAAAGCGCTTGGCCATGATGTCGACCCCGGTGCCCGAGGGCATCGCCGCGGTGACGGCGACGATCCGAGCATCGCGCGCGGCCTCGTCGGTGAGGGTCTGGCCGAAGACCTTGGTATAGGCGGGCGCGTTCGAGGCGGATTTCTTCTGTGTGCCGCTCTGGACGTCGAACTTGGCCACGCCGTGGTACTTGTCGGCCGAGGTCTCGGCGGGCTTGTAGCCCTTGCCTTTCACCGTGACGGCATGGATCAGCACCGGCCCGGTCGCCCGCGCCCGGGCGGCGCGCAGCACGGGAAGCAGCTGGCCCATGTCATGGCCGTCGATGGGGCCGATATAGGTGAATCCCAACTCCTCGAAGAGCGTGCCGCTGCCGGGCATGCCGGTAATCAGCTGGCGCGCGCGCCGGGCGCCCTCGCGCACCGGGCCGGGCAGCGCCCGCTCGAAGCCCTCGGCCATGTCCTTGAGCGCGCCGAGGGGGGTGTCGCTCCACAACCCGGACAGATAGCGCGACATCGCGCCGGTCGGCGGCGCGATGGACATCTCGTTGTCGTTGAGGATCACGAACAGCCGCCGCCCCTCATGGCCGGCGTTGTTGAGCGCCTCATAGGCCATACCGGCCGAGATCGCCCCGTCGCCGATCACCGCCACCGCGTCGCCGGTGGGCTGGCCCATGTCGCGGGCCACGGTGAAACCGAGCGCCGCCGA
Source organism: Paracoccaceae bacterium (assembly GCA_003551745.1). Lineage (GTDB taxonomy): Bacteria > Pseudomonadota > Alphaproteobacteria > Rhodobacterales > Rhodobacteraceae > Rhodobaculum. The sequence continues at coordinate 4,270 of PUNI01000074.1, forward strand.
GATCGAGGTGGAGGAATGCGCCGCGCCGAAGGGGTCGAAATCGGACTCCGAGCGCTTGGTGAAGCCCGAGAGCCCGTCCTCCTGGCGAAGGGTGCGGATGCGGTCGCGCCGGCAGGTGAGAATCTTGTGCGGATAGCACTGGTGGCCGACATCCCAGATCAGCTTGTCATGCGGGGTGCTGAACACCGCATGGATCGCCACCGTCAACTCCACCACCCCCAGCGAGGAGCCCAGATGCCCGCCGGTTTCGGAGACCGCCGAGATCGTCTCGGCCCTCAGTTCTCCGGCCAGCTTCGCCAGATCGGCGTCCGACAGCGCCTTGAGATCGGCGGGGCCGGCGACGCGGTCGAGCGTGGGGGTCTGGGGGCGGGTCATGTCACGGTCCTCCCGGAACTGTCGGTGCACCGCCGCGCGGACTCCTGCCGGAGGCCGTCGGGGCGGCGCGGAAAAAAGGGCGCCGTGCGCGGGGGCTGCCCGGCACGGCGCAAGGTACCTGTAGCCAACAGGAAGGGAACCGGGGTGTGGAGACCCCGAAGCTCGGGCCAGGCTAGCGGCCCGAAGCCGTCGGAGGGGGCGGCGCTATGGGTCACCGCCCCGCCCTTACTCTTCGATCTCGTAGACCGGCTCGCCGGTGGTGGCGAGTTCCGGCCAGTCGGAGATCATGTCGAGCCGGTGCATGGGCTGCTGATAGCCCTTGTGGCAGGTGGCGCAGGCCACCTTGGCCACGTCGCCGAAGACCGGCCCGAGGCGTTCCTCGGGAAACTCTTCGGTCAGCGGCCCCAGCCAGTCGTTGTTGATCTCCTGCACCATGATGATGCCGAGGTTGGCGACCGTCCACTGCGGGGTGTTCTGCGCCGGGTCGTAGAAGGCCCGCGTGTTGTGGCAGAAGGTGCAGTTCACGCCGAGCGCGTTGGAGAAGTAGTTCATCAGCGAGTAGGTGCGGTAGGTGTCCTGCACCGTGGCCGGGTTGGCGTCCGCCCGGCTCACCCGCGGATCGAGGTCGTGCACGTTGATGGCATTGTCCTCGAGCAGGAACTTCTCCAGCGCGTCCGAGGGCAGGGCCGTGAACTGGCTCTGCACGGTGGCGCGGTTCTGGTTGGCCGCCCAGCCGGCCGCGGCGTCGTTGACCGGGCCGAGCTTGAACCAGCTATGGGTCGGCACCGGCTCGCCGCGGTGGCAGGTATAGCAGCTGACCCCCACGTTGCCGGTATCCGGGTTGGCGTTGACATGGGCGCCCCAGAGCTCGTTGAGCTCCTGGGTCATCTGGATCATGCTGCGCGCCACCACGGTCTGGTAATTCTCGAGCCCCGGCTCCAGCAGGTCCTCGATGCCGGTCCACTGCCGCATGGCGGTGATCAGACGCTCGTAGTTGTCGACCGTCAGATCCGCCAGCAGAGGCTCGGCGCCCTCGATCACGTCACCGGCCCGCTCCGAGTCCGGGCCTGGCGGCACCGGCGGCAGGGTGAAGTACTCCGCGATCGTGGGATCCTGGGTCTCGAAGTCCGGGACGAACCGCGCCACATGCATGCCCGTGCCGCGCGGGCCGGTCTGCATGCTGACGTTGTCGTAGGAGCCCCCGGGTCCCCAGATCACATAAAGGATCCCGGCGAAGAAGATGGCCCCCCCGGCGGCCCCCACCAGGATGGCGGGGCCCAGGATGTTGGTGGGGTTATCGCGGTTCCACTTGTCGAACCATTTCGGAAACATCACTGACCTCCCATCGTCGCGGTGGCCGGGATCCCGCCGGCGTCGGGATAGGCTTCATAGCCGTAGAGCCCTTCATAGGCAGGCGCGAAGTTCTTCTCGACGGCCCAGAGGAACCAGTTGTCGACCACGGTGCCGGTCAGCAGGATACCGATGCCGCCCGTGATCGGGGTGAGCACGGCGAACCACCAGGCCCAACGGTGGATACCCTCCATCGTGGCGTTGAATCCCATGGTCCAGCGCCAGAACAGCGCCGCCCGTTCGGAAGCAGTGCCGCGGTCGACGATCTGCTCGAGCTCGCGGTCGCCGCCGAAGCGGGTGACGGCGAGGATCGTGGCCCCGTGCATGGCGAAGAGCAGCGCCGAGCCGTAGAGGAACACGATCGAGAGCGCGTGGAAGGGGTTGTAGTAGAGGTTGCCGTAGCGGATCGAGAAGGCCGTGGTCCAGTCGAGATGCGGGAAGATGCCGTAGGGCACCGCCTCCGACCAGGAGCCCATTAGGATGGGCCGGAACAGGCCGAGCACGAGGAAGAGCCAGATCGCCGCCAGGAAGGCCCAGGCGATGTGCTTGCCCATCTTGTGCATCACGGCGAGCTGGTAGGAGCGTACCCACCACAGCATCACCGAGATCAGCAGGAAGAAGCTGGCGATCAGGAACCAGCCGCCATCATTGAGCGGCGGGAAGCTGAGCCCGTATTCCGGGCTCGGCGGCTCCAGCGCCAGCCAGAACAGCTGGCGCAGGAACTCGGGGATGGACCAGCCCACATGCGCGAGCATGTTGAGCCCGACGATCACGAACCAGGCAAGGCCGGTGGCGATCGAGACCAGCCCGGTCCAGCCCAGATAGATCGGGCCGATCTGGGCGTTGCCGAGCCAGCCCGCCAGGGACGAGAAGCCCGGTGTGAGTGCCCGCTCCTCGGCCATGTTGTTTTCGTTGTCCATCCCGTATTCGGGTGCGCCCTGCACCTGAACCTGGGTGAAGATGTTTTGGTATTCGGGACGGAACATGTCAGTACCCCCTTTGGATGGCGGCGGCGTCCATCGCCTCGCGTCCGGTGATCGCGTCGCCGGCAGGCCAGAAGGGCAGGTCGAGCCACCAGTTCCACCATTCGGGCCAGCCCTGGGACCAGACCGGGCCGGAAATGATGATGCAAACGGCAGACCAGAAGCCCGCGTTCAGCGCCAGCAGAAGGCCGAGCCGGTGGATGCCGAGCGGGCCGATTGAATAGCCGATGAAGTCACGGAAGAAGGTGTCTTCGTGGTCGGGCGTCTTCATCTCCTCGCCCTTCTCGGGGTTGGCCGCCGAGAGCACGAGACCGCCGTGCAGCGCCAGGGCCAGCGTGGTGGTGAAGAAGAAGGTCACCGCCAGCATGTGCGCCGGGTTGTAGTGGAAGTGCAGATAGGCGTAGCCGACGTTCGACACCCAGTCGAGGTGGCTGAAGATGCCATAGGGAAAGCCGTGCCCCCAGGCGCCCATCGCCAGCGGGCGGAACACCACCAGCGTGACATAGGCGAAGA
>PUNI01000371.1 GCA_003551745.1 Paracoccaceae bacterium
AGCGGGATATAGACCGACTGGTTCTCGGTCACGAGGTGGGTCTCGCCGTCCACCGTCACCTTCGCGGTGCCCTGCACCACGATCCAGTGTTCCGAGCGGTGGTGGTGGCTCTGCAGGCTGAGCGCGGCGCCGGGATGCACCACGATGCGCTTGACCTGAAAGCGCTCGCCCTTGGCCAGGCTCTCGAAGAATCCCCAGGGCCGGTGGTCGACCGGAAAGGCCTCGGCCTGCGCCGCGCCCCGGGCCTTGAGCGCGGCCACCGCCTCCTTCACCCGCTGTGCATCCTCGCGCCGGGCGACCAGGACGGCATCCGACATCGCCACCGCGATGATGTCGGACAGCCCGATGCCCACCAGCTCCAGCCGGTCGGACTCCGAGCGCAGCAGGCTTCCAGCGCAGTCGATGGCGGTGGCAGGCCCCGTGCAGACATTGCCCGCCGCGTCGGGGCCGGCCTCGCGCCAGACCGCGGCCCAGTCGCCGAGATCCGACCAGCCGGCGGCGAAGGGCACCACGGCGAGGTTCTCTGCCCGCTCCATCACCGCATAGTCGATCGAGATCTCCCCGGCCTCGGCCCAGGGGCCGGGGGCGAGGCGCAGGAAGCCCAGATCTGGCCGGGCCTCCGCGACCGCGCGGCGGACCGGGGCGAGAAGCTCCGGCGCATGGGTCTCGAAACCGGCCAGGATGGCGCGGACCGAGAAGAGGAAGATGCCCGCGTTCCACAGATGGCGCCCGGACTCCAGCATCTCGGCAGCGCGGGCCGGCGCGGGTTTCTCGACGAAACGCAGAAGCGGGTGCGGACCGGGATCGCCCGCGGGCAGCGGATCGGTCAGTTCGAGCCAGCCATAGCCGGTTTCGGCCCGGGTGGGGTGGATGCCGAAGGTGACGAGCTGGCCCGCCTGCGCGGCCGGCACTGCCGCCGCGACCGCGTCGCGGAAGGCGGCGGCGTCGGGCACCACATGGTCGGAGGGGGCCACCAGCATCAGCGCGTCGGGATCGCTGCGGGCGAGCCAGAGCGTGGCGGCCAGCACCGCCGGTGCGGTGTTGCGGGGCGCGGGCTCGATCAGCACCGCGCCGGGATCGATGCCCGCCGCGGCGAGCTGCTCGGTGACGATGAAGCGGAAATCGGCGCCCGTCAGCACCAGGGGCGGGGCATAGCCCGGCCCTGAGAGCCGCTGCGCCGAGGCCTGGAACAGCGTCTCGGAGCCCGTCAGCGGGACGAACTGCTTGGGATAGCTCTTGCGCGATAGGGGCCAGAGCCGCGTGCCGGACCCGCCGCAGAGGATGACCGGGGTAATCTCCATGATGCGGCTCCCTTCCGACGGACGGCCCCCGGGCAGGGATAGGGCAGCACCCGGCCCGCGTCCATCCGCGGGCGGGCGGTGCGGCGCCCGTCCGGACCGGGATTGACAGGCGCGCTCTCCCTATGGTAGAAAAACACATCATCCGGAAGATGTGCCCGCGCCCGACGTGGGCTTTTTTCTTTCCGGCGCATCGATCCCGCATCCCTGTCGGCCTGCCTTTCCTCTCGGACGGATCCGGCAGGCCCGCCGCATGCGCGCCCTCGGCCGCATCGGAGCGGCGTCGAGCGCCCGCGCGCGACCCAGCAGGAGCCGTTTGCCCATGTCAGCCCATCTCTGCATCGTCTCCGGCACCCTGGTGGCGCCGGACGGATCGCCCATGCCCGATGTGAACGTGCACTTCCTGCCTGCCCCGGTGGCGATGCGGGCGGTCGACAGTCGGATACTGGCACCGCGGCCGGTGACGGTAACCGCCGACGCCGAGGCCCGGATCAGCGTGCAGCTGGCGCCCGGCGTCTACAGCGTGCGCACCCGCGAGGCCGCGGGGCGCGAATACGACCCCTATCTGATCGAGGTGCCGGCCCGGGAGACGGCGGAACTGTCGGAGATCGTGATCCCGCTGCAGGCACCCCAATCGGTTTATGACGCGGCGGCCTCGGCGCGGCAGGCGGCGCTGTCGGCGGGCGAGGTGCAGGCGGTGCTGGACCAGATCCAGGGGCTTGAAGGCACCGATCTGGCCGCGCTGGCGCAGCTCGTCGAGGAGGTGCAGGGCTTCATCCCCGAGACCGGCGCCGATGGCGAGGTGCTGACGCTGACCGGCGGCGCGCCGGCTTGGCGGCCCGCCCCCGGCGGCGCGGTCGCCAGCGTCAACGGCCAGACCGGCGCCGTGGTGCTGTCGGCCACCGGCCTCGGCGCCGCCACCGCCGCGCAAGGCGCGCGGGCCGACAGCGCGCTGCAGCCCGGCGCACCGATCCCCTGGGCGGATGTCACCGGCACGCCCGCCCTCTTCCCGCCTGCTCCGCACGGACATGCCATCCCCGAGATTGCCGGGCTGGCGGCGGCCCTCGACGCCAAGGCAGGGCGCACGACCTTCAGCGCCGGTGCGGCCGGGCTCGTGCCGGCATCCGGCGCTGGCAGCGCCGACCGCTTCCTGCGCGCCGACGGCGCCTGGGTGGAGCCCCCTGGCAGCGGCGGGGGTGGCACCATCGGCTGGGCCGACGTCACCGGCAAGCCGGGCTGGACCGCGAGCTTCGACGGCAGCTATGCCAGCCTCGCCGGCACCCCGGTCCTGGGCAGCGCGGCGGCAGCGGCGGCAGGCGATTTCGCCACGGCCGTGCAGGGGGCGCGGGCCGATACCGCCCTGCAGCCGGGCGCGCAGATCCCCTGGGCCGACATCACCGGCGCTCCGGCCCTCGCGACCGTGGCCGTTTCGGGGCGCTATGACGACCTCGCAAACCGGCCAGCCCTGTTCGACGGAACCTGGGACAGCCTGGCGGGACGGCCGGCCAGCTTCCCGCCCGCGGGCCACGGCCATGGCATGGCCGAGATCGACGGGCTGCAGGCCGCGCTCGACACCAAGGCCGACGCCGCCGCGATCGGCGATATTCAGGCCATCCTGGAGAGCATCTGATGCCCGTTTCGGAAAGCCTGGCCACCGAGCTCGACCGCATCCTCGCCGCCAAGGGAGCGTTGCGCCTGGCGATCACCGGCCGCGGCGGCAGCCTGCCCCAGAACGCCCGGCTGGACGCCTATGCCTCGGCGGTGGAAGCGCTTCCCGTCGGCACGCCCGGCGATCGCGCCGACATCCTCGCCGCCGGTATCGCCTCCACGGATGTGCGGGTGGGCGACACGGTGACCCTGACCGTCACCGCCACCGGCGATCCGGCGCCCGCGCTGAGCTATCAGTGGCTGCGCAACACGGTCGCGATCACAGGCGCGACCGGGCCGGCATACACCGCCACCCCGGACGACATCGGCCCGGAGACGCTGGCCTGCCGGATCACGGCGACGAACCTGCTGGGCGGCGTCGACTACAGCGCACAGCGCACCACCGCCCCTGTCAGTGTGGCCGCCGCCGATACCGCCCCGGCCGCATTCGCCGGCGCGCAGTGGAGCCTGGAGACCGCCAGTGCGGGCGCGGTGGTGCAGATCGCCGCCCTGCCGGAGGATGGCGGCCAGCCGATCAGTGCGCTCGAATACCGGCTCAACGCGGGTCCGGCGGCGGGGCTGGGCGGTGCGACGCCGGACGCCTATCCCGTCGCGGGGGCGGAGGGCGATGCGGTGCAGATCCGCGCCGTGAACGCGATCGGCGCCGGCACCTGGTCGGACGCGCGACAGCTGCCGGCCGCGACGGTTGCGGCGGTACTGTCGAATCTTGTTCTCGATACCGCCTCTGCCCCGCCGGAGCTGCGTGTGGATACCGACCAGGCGGGCCAGCTGCACTGGATGACCGGCCCCGAGGCCTTCCGCAGCGCCGGGCAGGTCAGGGACGGCATCGGCGCCGAGGACAGTGGCAGCGTTCCGGTCGGCAGCGGCAACACCGAGGCCACGCTGGTGCTGGAGACCACCGCCGCGGGGGTCGCGCGCCATGTCCATGTGGTTCTTGAAACCGATGCGGGTTTCTCGAACGTGCTGAGCGCGGATTTCATGCTGGCCGAGGGCGGAGGGGCCGTCGAGCTCGATCCGCTGACCCAGTTCCGCACCGATTTCAGCGACTATGCCGGCGCCGACATCCTGGCGAGCGCGGACTGGAGCAGCGGACAGGACGCACCGCCGCTGCGGATCGTCGAGGAAACCGGCATGGGCTTCGGATACCGCCTCGCACTTGGCAGCGACCAGAACAACTGGCGGGCCGTGCGCTGGCTGCGGGTGCCTCCGGCGACCGATGCCGATATCGTCTGGCTGATGCAATCGAGCTTTGCGCCCAACGACAACAACCCCTTCGCCGGCGTCTTCGCCCGCGGCAGCTTCCCGTCGTCGCGCGGTGGCAATGCGGCGCTGGTCGGCGGGGCGAACTCGGGCGACGCGCTGTCGGGTTTCCTGGCCCGGGCGGCGGGTGCCAGCGGGGTCAATGACTGGATCAACGAGCCCCATGGCGTCGATCCGCTGGAGCTGACCTGGTACCGCTTCCAGGTGAGCGGCGGCACGCGCAGGCTGAAGATCTGGCAGGCCGACCCGGACGCCGCGGATCGCGGCTTCGCGAACCAGCCGGCGGCCTGGCTGCTGGAAGCCGGAGATGCCGACGCGCTGCTCGCCACGGCCGGCGGGGTCGGGCTCCACACCCGCCGGATCAGCGGCAACGCGGAGATCAACACCAACTGGTTCTACTTCCTCGGAGTCGGCATCGACGGTGCACCGGCCCCGGGCCCGGACATGTGAGGGTTTGAAATGCCGATGGTAACCGGACGGACCTGGTCGATCCGCGTACGCAACACCTCGAACGTCTTCGAGGAGCCGGAGTTCGAGGACGAGCCCTCCGGCAGCGCGACCTGGATCGACAGCGCGGCCTGGAACGACAGCAGCACATGGAGCGAGACATGATCGGTGCCATCGCCAACGGCGAGAACCTCGGCTCGGTCCGGGGCAAGATCAACAGCCTGATCCGGGCGATCCGGGCCACGGGGCCGGAACTGGCAGCCGACAGCACGCTCAGCTACTCCGCGGGCAACAACAGGGTGCAGGCCGGCGACCTTCTGATGACGCTCGCCGGCGGTTTCGGTTATCGGGTCGCCGCGTCCGGCGCCTCGGATCACCACATGACCACCGCCGGCGGCGTGAAGCTCCATGCCCTGCCCGACGGCGAGGGCTTCATCGACACCGAACAGCTGGGCTGGACGGACGGGCAGGACGTGAGCGCGCTTCTGCCGCAGGTCATCGCGGCACTGCCGGCCGGCGGCAAGCTGCGGGTCTCGGGCTTCTACGAGGTCGAGGCCCACAGCCTGCAACTGCCGTCGGACTGCGAGCTGCGCGCCCGGGTGCCGCGGGTGCATGGCTTCAATCGGCGCATGGGCAGTTCACAGAACGGTCTGTTCTTCACGGCGCAACGCTGCCGCATCATCGGGCTGCGCTTTCGCCTGACGGTCGATCCGGCCAACGGCATTGGCGGCAATCGCATGTTCCTCGATGCCGCCGTCAACAGCACCGGCATCCTGATCGAGAACTGCGACTTCGCGGGGCGCACCGGCGTTCATGTGCGGTTGCGGAACAACACGCAGGACTGGACCGTGCGCAACTGCCGCTTCGAGAACGGCGCCTGGATGCTGGTGATCAGCGGCGCCTGCCATGACGGCGTGGTGGAGGGGTGCTACTTCACCGGGGGTTTTACCGACCAGAACGGCCAGAGTGCAGGTGAGTGCATCAAGACCCTGCGTTCCGGCCCCACTGGCCCGCAGAGGGTCAGGGTCACGAACTGCACCTTCGTCAACACCACCCGGGACGCCATCGACACCACCGGGGGGTCGCCTTACTGGGTCATCGAGAACAACCATTTCTGGCAGAGCGGGATCGACCTCAAGAGCCCCTGGGAGCTGCCCAACAGGCCCTTCTCCGACGAGGCCAAGGCGTCTGAGGTAGTATTGAGCAACAATTCCTTCTACCGCTGCAATGTCATCCTGGTGACGAATTATCGGCCCGGCTACGACGACCCGTTCCCCGCGATCGAGGACAACGACCGCTACTGCACCCAGAACATCGTCTCGACCGGCAACAAGTTCTACGGCCCACCCGAGATGAACAACGGCGAGGCCTTCTACATGAAGGGCTCGGCCAACCTCTTCTCGACCGGCGACGTGTTCATCAACATGCGGCCCCTGCGGGCCGACCAGGAGCATTTCGGCCACTACTCCAAGCGGGTTTCGATCACCGAAGCGACCTGGATCGTCCCGCCCGGAGAGGGCAACGGCATGCAGGGCCTCAACATCGACGACCTGACACTGCACTTCAAGTTCCTGCACCTCCGGGCCCGCAACAGCAATTTCAGCGCAATCACCCTCGAGGGCGGAAAGCGCGGCGTGATCTCGGGCACGGTGCTCTACGAGGGGCACTCCTCGGGCAATCCGATCATCTGGCTGGTGGAGAACCGCGGCGCCTCCAAGCTCGTGATCCGCGACCTGCAATTCCGCAACGCCGCCGAGGCCGCGCAGTCCAACATCGCGATCCTCGGGATGACCGGGACGCGCTCTCGCAGCGAGATCATGATCCACAACTGCGACATCGACGGGGTGCAGGACATCGCCCGGTTCTTCGCGGCGAACACCCCCGGTTCATGGCTGGAGTTCGATGCCCTGCGGCTGACCAACGTGAGCCGGCTGGTGCGGGTTCCCGGCACCAGCGGTGCCCTCGACCAGGTGCATGCCCGGCAGATCCGGGCACTGCCGCCGGGATCGGTGGCCGGCGCGGCCGGCGCGGTGCCGCCGAACCGGTCGCTGGGTGGCAGCTCCTTCCTCTGACGCAGGACCGGCCGGGCCTTCAGGCCTGCCGGCCAGCGGAAATGTTGCCTGCCCGGCACGCACCAGCCAAGGCTTTCATCATCTCATGGCTTTGCACTTCCGTCCTTCCCCGTGAACGCTTACGGTCGCCCGGCGTGGGGGGCGAGCGAAGGGACAGCCAGCTGCCGGCAGGATCCCGGATCGAAGGGGCCGGCCAGATGCCGGAGTGCAAGGAAAGAAACCCGTGATGAGATTTCTGTCATCCGTCCTCGCCGTCATGCTTCTGTCGGTGATTGCCGTCGAGGCGGTCGCGCAGAGCGATTACCGCGTCCGGCCAGGAGACGTGCTGCGCATCGAGGTTCTGGAAGATACCAGCCTCAACCGAGACGCGCTGGTGTTGCCCGACGGGCGCATCACCGTGCCGCTGGCCGGCAATATCCCCGCGGCCAACCGCACCCTCGAGCAGATCCAGGCCGATGTCACCGCGCAGCTGAGCCCGGGCTTCGCCGTCGAGCCCACTGTCTTCGTCGGACTGAGCAGCCTGGCGGCGCCCCGCGAGCCGGCCACCCCGCGGGTGATCCAAGTGCATGTGGTGGGCGAGGCCGCCAATCCCGGAATGCTGGAGCTGCAGCCGGGCGCCACCGTGCTGCAGGCCTTCGCGGCGATGGGCGGGTTTTCCCCCTTCGCCGCGACCCGACGGGTGCAGCTGCGCCGGATCGACGCCCATGGCAACGAGC
>PUNI01000101.1 GCA_003551745.1 Paracoccaceae bacterium
GCCCGGCGGGTGACCTCGGCCTTCACCTCCATGTCCTCGAACACGGCCTCGACGATCAGGTCGCAGCCCGCCAGCCGGCCGTAATCCGCCGTGGCGGTGACCCGGGCCGCGGCGGCCTCGGCCTTGGCAGCGTCCATCCTGCCCCGCTTGGCTGCCTTCTCGAAGGCACTGGTTAGTGCCGCCTTGCCCCTTTCGGCGGCCTCCTCGGTCGCGTCGACCAGCACCACCTCGATCCCGGCCGCCGCGGCGACCTGGGCGATGCCGGCCCCCATCATGCCGGCGCCGAGCACGCCCAGCTTCGCCACCTGCGCGGGGGCGGTGTCGGGCCGGCGGGCGCCCTTTTCCAGCGCCTCCTTGTTGAGGAAGAGCGAGCGGATCATCGCCTCCGAGGTCGGGTCCATCAGCACCTGGGTGAACCGGCGTGCCTCGATCCTGAGCGCCGTGTCGAAGGGCACGAGCGCGCCCTCGTAGACGGCAGACAGAAGCGCCTTGGCTGCCGGATAGACCCCTTGCGTCTTGCCGTTCACCATCGCCGAGGCGCCGACGAAGGTCATGAAGCCCGCCGGGTGATAGGGCGCGCCGCCCGGCATCTTGTAGCCCTTGGCGTCCCAGGGCTTCACGCAGTCGGCGTCGGAGGCCGCCAGCACCCAGGCGCGGGCCTTCTCGACAAGCTCTTCCGGCGTGGTCACCTCGTCGATGAGGCCGGCGGATTTCGCGGCCCTGGGCGGCAGCATCTTGCCCTCCAGCAGGAAGGGGGCTGCGCCCATGGCGCCGAGCTTGCGCACGAGCCGGGTGGTGCCGCCCGCGCCGGGGAAGAGGCCGACCTTGATCTCGGGCAGGCCGATGCGCGCGCCCTCGCGGTCGGCCGCGAAGATCCGGTGGCAGGCGAGCGCCAGTTCCAGCCCGATGCCGGCGGTGGTTCCCGGCAGGGCGCAGGCGATGGGCTTGGCGCCCTTCAGCGTCTTCGGATCCATGCCCGCCCGCTCGATCCGGCGGAACAGTTCGTGGATGCGCATGACGCCCTCGAAGAGCCCGCGCGCGGGCTCGGCGCCGGCCTCGGCCTTCATCCGGGCCAGAACCGACAGATCCATGCCGCCGGCGAAATCCTTCTTGGCCGAGGTGATCACGATCCCCTTCACGGCTTCGTCGGAGAGTGCGGCCTCGACGGCTTCGGCCAGCGCCTCGAGCCCGCCGAGCGTCATCACGTTCATCGAGCGGTCGGGCACGTCCCAGGTGAGCAGGGCGACGCCGTCGGGGCCGGTCTCGCTGCGGAAGTCCTTCATTTGCCTGCCTCCTCCTGCGGGGAATAGGGGGTTCCGTCGCGGCGGGTGAAGCGGGCAGTGCCGTCCACCACATCGCTGGAGTCCGGCGTCGAAACGTTCGCGGGCCTGCTGGTATCGACGTTGAGAAAATCCATGAAGGTGACCTTACGTTACCTATTGACCGTCAGGGTCTTGTGGCTGCGCAGGCGGATTGACTTCTCTCATCCCCAATCGGTCGAGTTCCTGATTGAACACATCGTCAGCATTCGGAGGCACAAGCCACTGGTCTGTCATTGTCCACATGTGGTCAATCGATGCATCCCCTTGGTGCTGCGCTATCTCTGCCCAGTATGCTCGGATGAACTCTGAGTATTCTTCAGCGCTAATGTTTAGGTTTTGCCACGTACCTGTCATTTGGTTGCCCGGATCTGTGACAAAATTAAATCTTGAAGCAATGTTTGCCAATCGGTTCCTAAGCACACCATTACGGTCATTGTTGAGTGATACTCTAACTATAGCACGCATGTCGCACTCCTTTTCAGAATCCTGGTTATCTAGGGCGCTCAGACCCGCTCGAGGATCGTGGCGGCGCCCATGCCGGAGGCGACGCAGAGGGTCACGAGGGCGGTGCTGCTGTCCTGCCGCTCCATCTCGTCGATGGCGGTGCCGAGGATCATCGCCCCGGTTGCCCCCAGCGGATGACCCATGGCGATGGCGCCGCCGTTCGGGTTCACGGTCTCGGGATCGGCCTCGAAGGCCTGCAGGAAGCGCAGCACCACCGAGGAAAACGCCTCGTTCACCTCGATCAGGTCGATGTCGTCGAGCGACATGCCGGCGGCGGCCAGTGCCTTCTGCGTGGCGGGCACCGGGCCGGTCAGCATGATGGTCGGGTCGGTGCCCACCCGCGCCATGGCGCGGATGCGGGCGCGCGGCGTCAGCCCGTGCGCCTTGCCGAAGGCGCGGCTGCCGATCAGCACCGCCGCCGCCCCGTCGACGATCCCGGAGGAATTGCCGGCGTGGTGGATGTGCCGGATCCGCTCCAGATGCGGATAGCGCATCAGGGCGACCGCATCGAATCCCGGCATCATCTCGCCCATCTCGCGGAAGGCGGGCTTCAGCGCGCCGAGCGACTGCATGTCGGTGCCGGGTCGGATCGCCTCGTCTCGGTCGAGGATCGGCAGGCCGTTGATGTCGGTCACCGGAACCACGGAGCGGGCGAAGCGGCCCTCTTCCCAGGCGCGCGCGGCGCGGCGCTGGCTTTCCACCGCGAGGGCGTCGGCGTCGTCGCGGGAAAACCCGTGCTCGGTGGCGATGAGATCGGCGGCGATCCCCTGCGGCACGAAGTAGTTGGCCATCGCCACCGACGGGTCTGCGGCCACCGCCGCGCCGTCCGAGCCCATCGCGACGCGGCTCATCATCTCCACGCCCCCGGCGATGAACCCGTCGCCCGCCCCACCCTGCACCTGTGCGGCGGCGAGGTTCACCGCCTCCAGCCCCGAGGCGCAGAAACGGTTGATCGAGACCCCCGGCACCCCATCGCCGATGCGCGATGCAAGCACCGCTGTACGCGCCAGGCATCCGCCCTGTTCGCCGATCTGGGTGACATTGCCCCAGATCACGTCGTCCACCGCATCGGCCGGCAGGCCGTTGCGGTCGAGGATCGCGTCGAGCATCAGCGCGGAGAGCCGTACCGCGGTCACCTCGTGCAGGCTGCCGTCGGCGCGCCCCTTGCCGCGGGGGCTGCGGATCGCGTCGAAGATGAAGGCGTCCATCAGGTCCTCCTCAGGCCCCGGGAAAGACCCGGGGCATCACGTCGTAGGGATGTGCAAAGCCCGGCAGCGCGGCGATGCGGTCGAGCCAGGCGTCGAGGTCCGGCCAATCCGCGCGCACGAGGCCGTGGGGTTCGGGATAGAAGAGATAGCCGCAGCAGGAGAGGTCGGCGATGCTGGGGCCGTCTCCGACGATCCAGTCGCGGCCCTGCAGATGCGCCGCCAGCACCCTGGTCGCGGCGCGGATCCGGGCGGCGAGGAAATCGAGCACCGCGGCGTCGGGCCGCCGCTCTTCGGGCAGGAAGTTCGCCTGGAAGCGGAAGGTCGCGATGTTGCCGGTGAACTTGTGGTTGTCCCAGAACAGCCAGCGTAGGATCTCGCGCCGCTCCGCCGCGCTGCGCCCGCCCAACCGACCGGTCTTCGAGCCGAGATAGTCGAGGATCGCGCCCGACTGGGTGAGCACCGTCTCGCCGTCGACCAGCACCGGCACCTCGCCCATCGGGTTGAGGTCGAGAAACTCCGGCGTGCGCGTGCCACCGTTGAAGAAATCCACCGTCTGCAGCGTCCAGTCGAGGCCGAGATGACGCAGGGCGAGGGCCACCTTGAAGGCGTTGCCGCTTTCCCCGAAGCCGTAGAGCTGCATTGGCTCCTCCCCTCAGCGCCGCCGCTCGGCCAGTTCGCCCTGAAAGAGGCGCAGACGATGCCCGAGCTTCTCGGGGTCGGTCACGCTGTCGAAATGCTCGAAGAGGAAGGACAGCGCCTCGCCCTCTTCCAGCCGCGCCTCGGAGGCAAAGCGACGCAGGCGGCGATAGCCGTCCTCGCTCATCGCGACCGGGAAGCGGCGGGTCAGGCGCAGGCGCTTGGGCATTCGCTATTCTCCGAGATCCCTGGCGCGCAGCCTAGAACGCCTCCGCGGGCAGCGCCATGACCGTCTCGCCGCCGGTCTGGATCCGGCGCAGGTGCAGCGCCGTCTCCGGCAGGGCCCAGCGCATGTAATGGCGCCCGGTGGCGAGCTTGGCCTCGTAGAAGGCCGCGTCGCCATTGCCCGCCGCGAGCCCGGCCTGCGCGGCGCGCGCCATGCGCACCCACATCAGCCCGAGGCAGACATGCCCCGTCAGCCGCAGGAAGTCATGGGCGCCGGCCAGTGCCTGCTCGGGCTCCTTCATGCCGCGTTCGATGAAGACGCCGACCGCGGCCTGCAGGTCGCGCGCGGCCTCGCGCAGGGGGGCGACGAAATCGGCCTCGAGCGCCGGATCGGCCTCCCCGTTGCGGGTCTCGGCCCGGATCAGGTCGGCAAAGGCCAGCATCGCCTTGCCGCCGTTGGCCCCGAGCTTGCGGCCGACGAGGTCGAGCGCCTGGATGCCGTTGGTGCCCTCGTAGATCATGGCGATGCGGGCATCGCGCGTGAACTGCTCGAAACCCGCGCCGGCGACATACCCGGTTCCACCCGGCACCTGCTGGGCCGAGACGCATGTCTCGAAGCCCTGGTCCGTGAGATACCCCTTGATGACCGGCGTCAGCAGCGAGATCAGCCCCTCCGCATCCGGGTCCCTGGCCCGGTGGGCGCGGTCGATCAGCGTCGCGCCCCAGAAGGCGAAGGCGCGCGCACCCTCGATGAAGGCGCGCTGGTCCATCAGCGCCCGGCGGACGTCCGGGTGCACGAGGATCGGGTCGGCCGGCCCGTCGGGATTCTTGGCACCGGTGACCGAGCGGCCCTGCAGCCGCTCGCGGGCGAAGGCGACGGCGGCCTGATGGGCCCGGACGGCGACGGCATAGCCCTGCAGGCCGACGCCGAGACGCGCCTCGTTCATCATCGTGAACATGGCCTTCAGCCCGCCGTGTTCGGCGCCGACCAGCCAGCCCTGCGCCGCCTCATAGGCCATCACGCAGGTCGAGGCGCCATGGATGCCCATCTTCGCTTCGAGCCCGACGCAGGACACGCCGTTGCGCGCCCCGAGGCTGCCGTCATCCTTCACGAGGAACTTGGGCACGACGAACAGCGACAGCCCCTTGGTGCCGGCCGGGCCCCCGGGGATCCGCGCCAGCACCAGATGGACGATGTTCTCGGCCATGTCATGCTCGCCGCCCGAGATCCAGATCTTCTGCCCGGTGATGCGGTAGCTGCCGTCGTCCTGCGGCTCGGCGCGGGTGCGGATCAGGCCGAGGTCGGTGCCGCATTGCGGCTCGGTCAGGTTCATGGTGCCAGTCCAGCGGCCGGCCACCATCGGCGGCAGATAGCGGGCCTGCTGGTCGGGAGAGCCATGGACCTGCAACGCCGAGATCGCGCCATGGGTCAGGCCCTGATACATGTTCAGCGCCATGTTCGCCGAGACGAACATCTCGCCGGTGGTGCAGTTCATCAGATAGGGCATGCCGGTGCCGCCATGGGCCTCGTCGCAGTCGAGCGCGATCCAGCCGCCGTCCCCAAGCCGCCGGTAGGCGTCCGGAAAACCCTCGGGCGTGGTGACGACACCGTTTTCCAGCCGGCAGCCCTGCGCGTCGCCGATCTCGTTCAGCGGCGCAAGAATGGTCTCGGCGAGCTTTGCGGCCTCGGTGTGGATCGCCGCGGTGGTTTCGCGGTCGAGCGCGTCGTAGCCCGGGATGTCGGCGTCGGCGACCCCCATCACCTCATGCAGCAGGAAATCGAAGTCGCGCAGCGGCGCGGAATAGGTCGTCATGATGATCTCGGCTCCTCGGCATCGGGGTCGGTGCCGGCCCGGGCGAGCGCGTCGGCACCCCAGGCAAGCTCGGCCTTGAGCTCGGCGATGGCCTCGTCGAGCTCGGCACGCTGGCGTTCCATGTCCGCCAGCCGGGCGCGGGCGACGGCGTAGGTGCGTCGCAGCTGCATGAGATGACCGTCGTCGCGGTCATAGAGGTCCAGCAGTTCGCGGATCTCCTCCAGCGAGAAACCGAACCGCTTGCCGCGCAGGATCAGCGTCAGCCGGGCCCGGTCGCGGCGCGAGAACAGCCGCATGGTGCCGCGGCGCTCGGGCGACAGCAGGCCCTTCTGTTCGTAGAAGCGCAGGGTGCGGGCGGTGACGCCGAAGCTCGCACACATCTCGCGGATCCCGACGAGGCGGTCGTCGGCCGGCAGGTTGTCGGGCGCTTGCACGGCCGGCGGTCGGATTTCGGTTGGCTTGGGCATCACGGTCACGTCATGGGCTCCGGTTCTGTGCAGATCGGGTCCATCTCCAGCATTGCGCCCGATCAGCGGGCGGTACGGCCTGCACCGGCTCGCCTCGGGCAGGGCTGCAGATGGGCCGTGCTGCGCGGAACTGCAAATTACGTTTACGTCAACGTAAGCCAGTTGGACAGCTTTTCCAGCCTTGCGGCGGCGGCCCGCTGGCGCGATGACAGGGGGGGCATCGGCGGAGGCTGGCATGAGCGAGGCGGCAGCGCGGCTCGACGTGGCGCGCAGGTTCCTGGAGGCGATCCCGCACGCCCGGGCACTGGGCATCCGGCTGGATGCGCTCGCCCCCGGGGTCGCGGAGCTGTCGATGGGCTATGACGCGCGGTTCGTCGGAGATCCCCGGACCGGGGTGGTCCACGGTGGCGCCGTCTCGGCGCTGATGGACACCTGCGGCGGTACCGCGGTGCTCAGCCTGGCCGAGGCGCAGGGAACCGCCACCATCGATCTGCGCATCGACTACATGCGTCCGGCGACCCCCGGCCAGCGGATCCGGGCGCGGGCGGAATGCTATCATGTCACCCGATCGGTGGTCTTCGTGCGCGCCACTGCGACTGACGAGGACGCCGACCGACCGGTGGCCACCGCCACCGGCGCCTTCACCATCGAGCGGTCACCCGGGCCGGCCGGCGAGGTGCCGGCATGAGCGGCAGGCAGGGCCGGGCCGCGCCCGAGCCGGTGCAGGCGGTCAAGCAGCGCCGGGACGCGGTTCTGGCGGCTCTGGTCGCCGGCGTTCCCTACATCGGCTTTCTGGGGATCGGCTTCGACCGGCGCGGCGACGAGTTGACGGCGCTGCTTCCCTTCGATGACAAGCTGATCGGCAATCCGCTGCTGCCGGCGATCCATGGCGGGGTGACGGCGGCCTTCCTCGAGGTCACGGCGATCATCGAGCTGTCATGGTCGATCCTCTGGCACGAGATGGAGAGCGGGCGCCTCGATCCGGCAAGCCTGACGCCCGAGACCCTGCCCCGGCTGCCGAAGACCATCGGCATCACCGTGGACTATCTGCGCTCGGGGCTGCCGCGCGATGCCTATGCGCGGGCCCGCGTGACCAGGTCGGGCCGGCGCTATGCCAGCGTCCAGGTGGAGGCCTGGCAGGACAACCGCACCCGCCCCTTCGCCCAGGGGATCGGGCATTTTCTGATGCCTGGGCCGCAGAGGTGAGCGACATCCTGCCGGCAGCCGCAGGAAGGGCGCGCCCCGGCTGGCGGGCGTCCCGCCCACCCACCCCCGCCCGCCA
>PUNI01000276.1 GCA_003551745.1 Paracoccaceae bacterium
CCGGCGGGCGGCCTCGAGGGCGCCGTGGCCGATGCAGTCGCGGGCAGTGTGGAGCTGACTTTCGCGCTCCAGCCAACGGGCGGTGTAGTGGTCGGGGAGTCGGATCTGGTGGATCCCGGCCTCGTATCCGGGCCAGTCGTCGCGCTCGACGCAGGTGCGCCAGAGCTCGCGGGCCTCGCGGGCCTGCCGGGCGCCGATCTCCAGCGCCTCGCCCGCGAGCAGGGCGATGGCGACCTCGTGCGGCGGCTCCTTCTCCTGGAAGACGAAGACGAAGGCCCGGGTCTCGCCCGTGGCGGCGCGCCAGGTGTCGAGGTAGTGGGCGGCCTGCAGGTCGTAGCCGTAGGCCATGACCGTGCGCTCGATGGCGGCGGGGTTCGCGTCGGTGGTGGTCTTGAAGTCCACCAGCACGGGCCCGAGGCGGCCCAGCGGGCGCACGGGGGCGTTGTCGGCCATGCAGCGGCACCAGGCGCCGTGGATCTGCGCGAGCGCCGTGAGCTCGCTCCGCTCCGGCTCCAGCGCGATGCCCGCCTCCTGCAACCGGGCGCGGCAGAGCGTGGCCATGGCCTCGATCTGTCCGGCGACGTCGCTCTTGATCGGGGTCAGGCCCCGGGCGCGCGCCTCGGCAACGAAGTCCTTCGCCGCCTTGGTGCTGACGGCGCCGCGGGCGTCCAGCAGTTCGTCGGGGATCACGGCATAGTCCGCCCCGGCGCCGAGCAGGGCTCGATGCGCCGCGCGGCCGATGTCGAAGTGGGCTTTCTCCACCGGGTGCCAGTCGGGGTTCAGCCGCGGGCTCGCATGCCAGGCATGGGCGGGGCTGCGCCGCAGCAGCAGCCGCGCGAGCGTGCTGGAGAGCGAGGGCGCCGGCGCCGGGTCGCGGTGATAGGCGTCAGCCTCGAGGCGGTGCAGGCCCGGGGTCATGCCCGGCATCCGCGGGTCAGCGCATCCGTCAGGGTGCGCTCCGCCAGATCGATCCGCTCGGCGATGGCGTCGAGGCGCCAGTCGGCCGCGGGATCGCGGGCCAGCGCCCGGGCGAAGCGCTGCGCCGAGCGGATCTCCGACAGCGCGCAATGGATGGCGACCTCCAGCCGGCCGGCGTGCGCCTCGACCGCCATAAGCTCGGCCAAGCCCATCACAGGCTCCGCGCGCTGAGGGTGAGGAGCCGCTCGGCCGCCTGATGGCGGCGTTCCTCTTCGTCGATCGTTCGCTGCGCCGCGGTTTCCGCGGCCTCGATCTCCGGCAGCGCCTCGTCGAGGGCGCCGAGGATGTCGGCCAGTTCCTGGCCATCGCGGAATTGCAGAAGCGGCCTGCCGTCACGGCGCAGCGCCCAGCCGGTGTCCGGGCTGCCGGTCAGGCGGATGGGTGCGTCGGTCATGATCTGTCCCCCTGATGCCGGGGGAAGATTATGTTATATCCTAAGTTCGCGCAAGTCGCTCGCTAGGATTTTTCCTTCTTGCCACATCACCCCAAAGTTGACAGATAGCCTCTTCAGTATCGCTTGGGTGGCATTCTGGGGGTTGGGATGCTTGACGTCGAGTTCGCCCGAACGTTGCAGCGCCTTTCCCATCGGGACAAGCTGACGCTGTTGCAGACCCTCATCGACTGGGGGTTTGCGCCAGCAGGGCCTGTGCCAGCGCAAGCAGATCCCGCCTGCGCCCCAGCGGCATCTTCGCGAATACCTGCAGGAGCTCTTGGTCCAGCTCAGCTTCTTCCTCCGGCACGAAAAGTGCAATCAGAGGAACACCTAAACCCTGCTCGGCGATCTTGCGGAGCGTGTCGAGCCGGGGGTTCTTGCTCTTGCCGCTGACGATGTCGTAGACGCTCGTCGGCCCGGTGCCCGCCCGGCGCGCCACTTCCGCACAATTGGTCTTCTGCCGCTCCATCGCTGCGGCGATGTTCGCGGCCACGAGGGTCATCGTCGGGTCTCGGTCCATGTGTCGGCTATATCCTACAGCGTGACGCAGCGCCATTCCGATTTTTCCCGACGTATCTTGCCTGATCTTAGGTTTTATCCTATCGCTCGGGCATGCGGCGCTCCGATCCCATAGCCCACCCCGACCTGGTCGCCGAGATCGAGGCCTTC
Source organism: Paracoccaceae bacterium (assembly GCA_003551745.1). GTDB lineage: Bacteria > Pseudomonadota > Alphaproteobacteria > Rhodobacterales > Rhodobacteraceae > Rhodobaculum. Next base: position 2,081 of record PUNI01000276.1, read on the forward strand.
GCGGCCCGCACCGGCCTTGCGCGCTCGCGCATCGGCCGCGAGGCGCTGGGGGATCCGTCCTTCGTGGCCGACCTCTACGCCGGGCGCCAGTGCCTGCCCCGCACCGTCACGCGGCTGCGCGACTGGATGGCAGCGCGGGATCCGGACGCGCGCCGGAGGAGGCCGTGACGTGGGCCTTCTACAACGAGAACGACCCCTATCCGGCGGCCTGGCTGCGCGCGCTGATCGCGGCGGGGCTGGTGATGCGAGGGACCGTCGATGAGCGCTCGGTGGCCGAGCTGCGCCCAGCCGACCTTGCCGGGGTTCGACGGGCCCATTTCTTCGCCGGCATCGCCGGATGGGACCTCGCCCTGCGCCTCGCCGGCTGGCCGGACGGGCGCGAGGTCTGGACCGGCTCCTGCCCCTGCCAGCCCTTCTCGGGCGCCGGCCGGCGCCGGGGCTTTGCCGACGACCGGCATCTCTGGCCGGTCTGGTTCCGCCTCATCGACGCCTGCCGCCCGGCTGTCGTTCTGGGCGAGCAGGTGGCCAGCCCGGACGGGCTGCGCTGGCTCGACGCTGTATGCGCTGACCTGGAAGCTGCGGGCTACGCCTGCCGGGCGGCCGATCTCTGCGCTGCGGGCGTCGGGGCGCCGCACATTCGCCAGCGGCTGTGGTGGCGCGCGGACCGGCTGGGCGACGGCCTCGGCGCGGGACTGGAAGGACACGCCCGGCATGGCGACGGCGCGGCCGGACGGCCGGTCGCGGCTGGACCAGCTGCCGCGGCAGGCGGCGCTGGCGGGCTGGCCGACGCCGACGGCAACGGACAACGGCGCCGGCGAGGAGCCGGGGGCGAAGCCCGCGCGCGGCATGAAGCCCGGGCTGAACCCGGCCGATGCGGCACGGCTGGCTGGCTGGCCCACGCCGATGGCGGGCACCGCGCCGCGGGCGGGCTGCAATGCGGCGGGCAACACGGACTCGAGCCGGCGGACGGCGGCGCTCTGCGGGGCGGAGATCGCAGGCCATGGGCTGGCGCTGCCGCCGGACTGGACGGGCCCGGCGCGCTTCATGGCCACTGGGGAGATGCGGACTGGCTCTTCTGCCGGGATGGTCGCTGGCGGCCGGTTGAACCCGGCACATTCCCGTTGGTTGATGGGCTTTCCGCCAGATTGGGACGCCTGCGCGCCTATGGAAACGCGATCGTCCCGCAGGTCGCCGCCGCCTTCATCCGCATGACCGAGGAGGGCGCGGGGTGAGCGGGGATCCGGGCCGGACGCGGCATCTGATCGGGGTCATCCTCGCCACCGGCTCGCCGGCCGAGCTGGACGGCGTGCGCGCGCAGCTGGGCGATCAGGGCGAGCTCACCGGCGAGGTCTACCGGGCGATGCAGCGGCGCGTCGAGGAACTCGCGCGTCGCGAGGGGATTTCGGCGGCGCGGTGGTGGCGCCGCAGACCGGCAAGGGAGGATCGGCGATGATCGAGGATGGGCATGGTGTTGCCGGCGGCGGGGAGCTTGCGCTGTTCACCGGGGCCGAAGAGCTCCCGCCCCGGCCGCTGCGCGAGAGCCCCGAGGACGCCGCAGTGCGGACCCGGGTCGAGTCCGCCGCCGCGGGCGAGCTCCGCCAGTTCGTCGCGCAGTGGGAGGCGCTGGAGGCCGAGCGGCGCGATCTGGCCCGGCAGCAGGCCGAGGTGATGGCCGAGGCCAAGGCCCGCGGCTACAGCCCGAAGGCCCTGCGCGAGGTGATCCGGCTGCGGCGCATGCGGCCCGAGGAACGCGCCGAGTTCGAGGCGGTGGTGGAGATGTACCGCGCCGCGCTGGAGCTCTGAGCATGCGGCTCCTCGGGATCGACCCCGGCCGACGCGGCGCCATCGCGGCACTGGAGCGCGGCGACTGCGGCGGCTGGCGGGTGAGCACGCAGGACCTGCCCGCCTCGGTGGCGGAGCTGCAGGATCTCCTGCCCACGCTCACGCCCGTGGCCTTCGCCGTCCTCGAGAAGCCCTTCTATCCGCCCGGGATCGGAATCCGCTCCGCCACGGTGATCGCCGAGGCTTACGGCGCCCTCACCGCCAGCCTCTTCGCCGCCGGCATCCCGGTGCGCGAGGTCCGGCCCGTGGACTGGAAACGCGCGCTGAACGTGCCGCGCGACAAGGCCGGCGCCCGCCAGCAGGCCTCGATGCTGTTCCCGCTCGACGCCGAGCAGTGGAGCCGGGCGAAGGACGACGGCCGCGCCGAGGCCGCCCTGATCGCCTGGTTCGGCATGCGCTGGGTATGACGCCATGACCGCGGCGCCCCGGACCCCCGATCAGCTCGCCCAGGACGCGGCCGAGGCCCTCTGCGCCTACCTGCCCGCCCTCGTGTGCGACGGCGGCGTGTCGGACTGGGAGCGCCGCTTCTGCGCCTCCCTCATCGCCCGCCGCCGCCGCTTCCCGGGCCGGCCGCTGTCGCCCCGGCAGGTCGCCGCGCTGCGCCGCATCGTCGGGAGCTTCCAGGACCGCGTGATGCGGGAGCCGGCCGGCGCCTGGCGTCCGGTCGGCGCCGTCGCCGCGCAGCTTGTCAGGGAGGTCGGCCGTGACCGCTGAAATCCACCGGCTGCGCGGGGGCGACACGCCCCAGCCCCCGTTCTCGATAGAGGCCGAGCAGATGGTGCTCGGGAACATGATGCTGCGCGAGGGCGCCTGTGCGCTGATCCAGCGGTTCGGCGGGGTCGAGCTCTTCGTCGACCCGCTGCACGCGCGCATCTACGAGGTCGCGGCCGAACGGGAGCGCCACGACCTTCTGGTCAGCCCGGTGACCATGGCCAGCGCACTGGCGGCCGAGGAGGGACTGAGCGCGGTGGGCGGCCCCGCCTATCTGGCCCGGCTGGCGGGCGCGGCGGTGTCGGACCTGCGCGGCTATCTGGAGCTGCTGGCCGAGCTGCGGGCCAAGCGGCAGATCCTCGCCGCGGTGGACCAAGCCCGCGAGCGCATCGTCGCCGGCGAGGACAGCGCCGCGGACATCGCGGGCGGTCTTGAGGGGGCGCTGATCGCGCTGGAGGCGGCGGGCCGCGCCGCGGCCCCGGTGTCGATGCTCAAGGCGGTCACCGTGGCCATGACCCAGATCGCCGCCGCCTATTCCGGCGAGGAGGGCACGGCGGTGCGCACGGGCATCGCCGCGCTCGACGCGCTGATCGGCGGGCTCCACCCGGGCGAGCTGATCCTCCTCGGCGGGCGGCCGAGCATGGGCAAGACCGCCGTGGCGCTGTCGATCGCCACGCGGGTCGCCCGGGCCGGCCACAGCGTCGGCATCGCGTCCCTCGAGATGACGCCCGAGGCCATGGCCATGCGCGCGCTGGCCGAGGCCACCTGCGACACCGGGATCGCCAGCAGCTATGCGCAGATGCGCCGGGGCGAGATGACCGAGGCGCAGTTCCGGGCCCTCGGCGATGTGGCGAAGGGGGTGGCCGAGCTGCCGATCCGGTTCCTGCCGCGCTCCTTCAGCGACGTGGGCGCGCTGATGGGCGGGGCGCGGCAGCTGCACCGCACCATGCCCGGCGGGCTGCGCCTCCTGATCGTGGATTACGCCCAGCTGCTCCGCAGCCAGGCCCGCAACCGCTTCGAGCAGATCACCGAGATCAGCATCGCCCTGAAGGCGCTGGCGGGGCAGCTGAACGTGCCGGTGCTGGCGTTGTCGCAGCTGTCGCGGGCGGTGGAGGCCCGCGAGGACAAGCGCCCGACGCTGGCCGATCTGCGCGAGTCCGGTCAGCTGGAGCAGGACGCGGACGTGGTGATGTTCTGCTACCGCGACGCCTACTACCTCGAGCGCGACCGCCCGCCCGAGGACGCCGGCGCCGAGGAGCACGAGGCCTGGCGCCGCGCCATGGAGGCGGCGCGCAACCGGCTGGAGGTGATCGTCGCCAAGCAGCGGCAGGGCGAGATCGGCACCGCCCATCTGCGCTGCAATCCAGCGCTGAACCTGATCTGGGAGGACGGGCGATGAGCGTTCGGGTGATGGCCTGGGTCTGGGACAACGGCCCCGAGGATCAGGCGGAACTCCTCGTGCTCCTCGCGGTGGCGGACTTCTGCAACGACCACGGCGAGTGCTGGCCGGCGATGGCCTCCATCGCCCGCAAGGCCCGGCTGTCGGAGCGCGGGGCGCGGCTGGTGATCCGTCGTCTGGAGGCCCGCGGATACCTCGAAACCCAGCGCGGTGGCGGGCGTCGGCGCAGCTCGCGATACCGCATCCGCATGGGCGCAAACCCGGAACGGGATTCCCGGAATGACATTCCCGGAACCGGATTCCCGGAATCCGGCGACCCGAAACCCGGAACGGGAACGCAGAAAACCCGGAACCTGTGTGCCGGGGAACCGTCAGGAACCATCAGGGAACCGTCAGCGCAGCCGCGCGCGCGCGAGGGGTTCCCCGAGGAAGGGGGTGCCGTTCCCCCGCCGGGTGCCGACCCGGAAGCCGCGGGTGCCGCCCCGCCATCGACCGAGGGTGCCGTCCCTCGCCCGCCCGGTGCCGTCCAGGCCCTCGCGGGTGCCGTCCCGCCAGCGGCAGGTGCCGTCCTGCCAGACCCACCGGGTGCCGACCCGGACCGCCGACGACGCGAGCGCCTTCTCGCCGCCGTCGGATCGCTCCCCTCGGGCGCGGTGCCGTGCGCGCGCCTCGGCGGGGCGCGAGACATGGCCGAAGCGGACGGATGGGCAGCCCTCGGGCTGTCGCTGGACGAGCAGTGCGCGGTCATCGCCGAGCGGATGGCCGCGGGGCGGGCGCGCGATCCCGCCTTCCGGATCCGGTCCTTCGGTTACTTCACCGAGGCCATGCGCGAGCGGGCCGAGCGCAGGAGAGCCGGGGTGCCGCCCCCGGAGAGCAGCCCTGCGCCCTCCACCGCAAGCGCGCGCATGGCGTTCTACCAACGCGTGATCGCGAGGCATTCATGACCCATCCTCCCCTGCATCCCTTCCCACACGGTCGGCGTCCGGCCCCGCCGTGGGAGCCGCGGCCATGAGGCGGGCCCGGCGTCTCGACCTGGTCGAGGCCGTCGCCGGCACCGCGGTGGGCTTCGGGCTGTCCTGGGCGCTGACCGTCTGGGCGCTGCCGTGGTGGGGGTTGGCGCCCTCGGCGGCGGATGCGCTCGGCATCACCGCGCTGTTCACGGCCGCCTCGGTGGCCCGAGGCTATGCCGTGCGGCGGGTGTTCCGGCGCCTTGAGGGGCTGGCCCTGCGCCGCCGGGGAGGCTGCGATGCGTGAGCCGTCCACGCCCTGGCGGATCGGGGACCCGGCGCCGCCGGCCGCGATCACGCCGCTGCAGCTCGGGGTGGAGGAGCCGGTGTGGTTCGGCTTCCAGACCCCGCC
>PUNI01000504.1 GCA_003551745.1 Paracoccaceae bacterium
ATGACGACATCGTCGCCCACTGCTGCACCGCTTGGAACAAGCTCACCGACCAGCCTTGGCGCATCAGGTCCATCGGCAATCGGGATTGGGCAAATGGGTTCTGATCAACGCAGATTGGTATGAAACCGCGATACGGGATGGCCGCGGCCAGCGTCCTTTGGCGGCCAGACAGCGTACTGAAGTCGGGCACCGACCAGTCGAGGCCAACTAGCCGCAGCAGGCTCTCCAAGAACCCGGTCGCCAGCGGGCCTGAACCGATGGCGCCGCGCTGGCACACTCTGCCGGAGCGCCATGCCGAACAGCACCTTCATCGAGAGGCACGTCTGGATAGCGGCATCGCTGTAGGTCTGCTGGCGGCACGCTTGCCTGTCGGCACGGCATCCCAGCCCATAGGGGGATCGAACCAGATGGTCAGCGAGCCGCGGCGCTTGAGCGCCTCGTTGTAGCTGGGCCAGTTGCGGGTCTTGTCGGCGGGGGTGCGGGTCTGCTCATGGGGACCAGCTACCACACTGGATTCAGGAGATGAATCCCTCACGGGATTCGTGCAACATGTGTAACCGCTCCTTGCGCAAAAGGGTTGTGCGGAGCCGGTTCCGCCGCGTCGTCGTGTGCCGACATGTGTCCGGCCTCCGTTGCGGCCATCTCCATGCCGCGGGCCCGTATGGTGTCCGCGGGTCGGGCCCAGATCAAAGCCGCGTGCTCTATGGCACTCCGTTGCACCCTGGGTGTCCCGATCCCGTCTCACGACCGTTGCGCCAAACCTCTCCTTGCCCTCTTCCGCTCCGACGTCCTCGCGGTCGGCGGCTGGCTTATGCCGCCGCGGCCGGAGACTGGTAGACGCCACCGCGAGCCAGTGAGCCATTGGGCGCCATTGGTTCGAGCCCAATGGCGAACGCCCAGACGATCCGCGCCGTTCGCGGCTTGCTCGGACCCGTGGCGCTCACCGCTCACTGTTCGCCAGCGCCACCCGCACCAGCATTGGCGGCTTGCGCGTCAGCATCCCGCCCAGCCTGGCGCCCGGCCGGGCCGTGGCATGGACATGCCGCTTGCCACCTGAAGATGCGCCCCTGTCGCTCGGCCGCGGCATGGGGATCGCGGAGAGCGGCACTTGCAGGCTCCGCGCCTGCGACCATGGCTACCTGCCAACGCCCTGCCCCGGAGTTCGGCCCGCAGCCCCGGCCGAGCAGGCCGCCGGACTGCAGGCCGCCCGACCGGACGCAGCTGCGGCCGGCCTGCGCCTTCTGCGGGCGAGGGATTGCGCGGGCGGGGGCACGGCCGCATAGAGGGTGCTGGGCGCAGGGAGAGATGCGCATGCCGCTGCCGGTGGGCACGCAGCTGAAGTACTGGGGCATCGCGGCGGCGGGCTTTCTCGTCCTGCTCTGGCTGCTGGGCGACGTGATGCTGCCCTTCCTCATCGGTGCGGCGGCGGCCTATTTCCTCAATCCCGTCGTCGAGCGGCTGGTGCGGCTGGGGCTGTCGCGGGTGCTCGCCACCGTGGTGATCACGCTGGCGATGGGCGGGGTGGTGGTGGCCGCCGGTTTTATCGTGATCCCGACGGTGATGGGCCAGGCGGTGGCGCTCTTCAACGCGGCGCCGGAGGGGATCCAGCAACTGCACCGTTTTCTGGAGGCGCGCTTTCCCGACACGCTCGACGCCGACGGATATCTGCGCGACGCGCTGCGGGCCCTTGGCGAGACCATCCAGTCGCGCGGGCTGGAGCTGGTGGAGCGGCTGCTGGGCACGGCGCGGGGCGTGATCGGGGTGGTGATGCTTCTGGTCATCGTGCCGGTCGTCGCCTTCTATCTGCTGATGGACTGGCCGCGGCTGGTGGCGCGCATCGACGATCTGCTGCCGCGCCAGCATGCACCGGTGATCCGGCAGCTCGCCCACGACATCGACCGCGCGGTGGCCGGCTTCGTGCGCGGGCAACTCACCGTGTGCCTGACCCTCGCCACCTATTACGCGACCGCCCTTGTTCTGGTCGGGCTGGAGTACGGGCTGGTTGTCGGCGTGGTGACCGGGCTGATCTCGTTCATCCCCTTCATCGGGGCGATCACCGGCTTCACCCTGTCGATCGGGCTGGCGCTGTTCCAGTTCTGGGGCATGCCGCTGATGATCGGCCTTGTCGTCGCCGTCTTCGCGCTGGGGCAGTTTCTGGAGGGCAACGTGCTGGTCCCGCGGCTGGTGGGTCGGTCGGTCGGGCTGCACCCGGTCTGGCTGCTGTTCGCGCTGTCGGCCTTCGGGTCGCTGTTCGGGTTCGCCGGGCTCATGGTCGCGGTGCCGGTGGCGGCGGCGCTCGGCGTCCTCGTGCGCTTCGGCATCGGGCGCTATCAGGCGAGCGCGCTTTTCGAGGGCACCGAAGCCGGCGACAGCGACGCCGGGGCCCGCTGAGCATGGCCCGCCAGCTCGCCTTCGATCTGCCGGGAGCGCCATCGCTGCGGCGCGAGGATTTCATGGTGACCGCGGCCAACGCCAACGCCCTGCGGTCGCTGGAGGGCTGGGCCGACTGGCCCGGCGGCAAGCTGGCGCTGATCGGGCCGCCGGGCAGCGGCAAGAGCCATCTGGTCGGCATCTGGGCGGCGGAAACCGGTGCGACCGTGCTGGCCGGCGCGGCACTGTGCAACGCCGACATCCCCGCACTGGCCGAGACCGGGCGGGTCGCGGTGGAAGGCGCGGCGGCCGTCGCCGGCGCGCCTGAGGCCGAGCGTGCGCTCCTCCACCTGCACAACCATCTCCTCGCGGGCGGGGGCCGCCTTCTGCTGACAGCGTCGACCGCCCCCGCGCGCTGGCCGGTCGATCTGCCCGATCTCGCCAGCCGGCTCGCGGCCACCGCCACGGCCCATCTGGAACCACCCGATGACGCCCTGCTCGCCGCCGTTCTGGTCAAGCTCTTTGCCGACCGGCAGATCGCCGTGCCGCCCGTGGTGGTCGGCTATCTCGTCGCCCGTATGGAACGCTCGCTGGCCGCCGCGCGGGATCTCGTCGCCCGGCTCGACCGGCGCGCGCTCGCCGAACACCGTCGCATCGGCCTGCAGCTGGCCGCCGAAGTGCTGGACAGCGCCCCCGGGCAGGGGCGATGATCGCGCCATGAACGAGCAGCCCGCCTCTGCCGCGCCGCGCCTGCGCCGCGCGCGCAACGTCCCGGCGCCGCCGGACGCCGTGACGGGATCGGATTTCCTGTCGGCGGCGGTGCCGCCCGCGGTCGCCCTGACCGATGTCACCCATGACAGCCCGGCGCGGTTCTTCAACCGCGAGATGTCGTGGCTCGCCTTCAACTGGCGCGTGCTCGAGGAGGCCAAGAACCCGGCCGTGCCGCTGCTCGAGCGGCTGCGCTTCCTGTCGATCTCAGCCACCAACCTCGACGAGTTCTACACCGTCCGGGTCGCGGGCCTGCGCGAGTTGCGCCGGGCCGGCCACACCACGCCGGGCGCCGACGGGCGCAGCCCGGCCGAGCAGCTGGTGATGATCGACGAGGAAGCCCGACGGCTGATGGCCGACCAGCAGGCCGTCTGGACGGGCCTGCGGGCCGAGATGGCAAAGGCGGGCATCCATCTGCTGACCCGCGACGATCTCGGCCCCGAGGATCGCGCGCAGATGCGCGAGCATTTCCTGTCGATGGTCTTTCCGGTCCTGTCGCCGCTGGCGATCGACCCGGCGCATCCCTTCCCCTTCATCCCCAACACCGGCTTCTGCCTCGCGCTGCAGCTCGAGGAAGAGGCCAGCGGCCGGCCGCTGAACGCGCTGCTGCCGGTGCCTCAGCAGATCGACCGCTTCGTGCGGCTGCCCGGCGAGGGTCCGGAGGCCCGCTTCCTGCCGCTGGAGGAGTTGCTGCTGGCCCATATCGGCGCGCTGTTCCCGGGCTACGGGGTGCGCGGGAATTGCGCGTTCCGGGTGCTGCGCGACAGCGATCTGGAGGTGGAGGAGGAAGCCGAAGACCTCGTGCGCGAGTTCGAGGTGGCGCTGAAACGGCGCCGCCGCGGCGAGGTGATCCGGCTGAAGATCTCGGCCGGGGCGCCGGAGGCGATGCGCGCGCTGGTGATGGACGAACTGGAGGTGGCGCCCGACGAGGTCGTGGACGTGAACGGGCTGATCGGCATCGCCGATCTCAAGGAGCTTGTCCTCGACAGCCGGCGCGACCTGCTCTGGCCCTCCTTCACGCCGCGCACGCCCGAGCGGGTGCAGGACTTCGACGGCGACATGTTCGCCGCGATCCGCCAGAAGGACATGCTGCTGCACCACCCCTACGAGACCTTCGACATGGTGGTGCGTTTTCTCGAACAGGCCGCGCGCGATCCAGATGTGCTGGCGATCAAGCAGACGCTATACCGCACCTCGCGCGACAGTCCGATCGTGGCCGCGCTCTGCGAGGCGGCAGAGGCGGGCAAGTCCGTCACCGCGCTGGTCGAGCTGAAGGCCCGCTTCGACGAGGCCGCCAACATCCGCCAGTCGCGCCGGCTGGAGCGGGCGGGCGCCCATGTCGTCTACGGCTTTCTCAACTACAAGACCCACGCCAAGATCTCGGCGGTGGTGCGGCGCGAGGGCGGGCGGCTCGTCACCTACACCCATTTCGGCACCGGCAACTATCACCCGATCACCGCGCGCATCTACACCGACCTCAGCCTCTTCACCTGCGACGCCGCCCTGGGAAGGGATGCGACACGGGTCTTCAACTACCTTTCGGGTTATGCCCGGCCGGAGACGCTGGAGAACCTTGCCATCGCGCCTCTGGACCTCAAGTCTCGCCTGATCGCGCTGATCGAGGCCGAGGCCGACCATGCCCGCGCCGGCCGGCCGGCGCAGATCTGGGCCAAGATGAACGCGCTCATCGAGGCCGATGTGATCGACGCGCTCTATGCCGCCTCGGCGGCGGGCGTGCAGATCGATCTCGTGATCCGCGGCATCTGCGGGCTCAGGCCCGGCGTTCAGGGGCTCTCCGAGAACATCCGCGTGAAGTCGATCGTCGGACGGTTCCTCGAGCATTCTCGGATCGTCTGTTTCGGCGACGGCCACGGTCTTCCTTCGGAAGCGGCGCGGGTCTTCATCTCGTCGGCCGACTGGATGGACCGCAATCTCAACCGCCGGGTGGAGACGCTGGTGGAATGCCTGACCCCGACCGTGAAGGCGCAGATCGTCAGCCAGATCATGGCCGCCACCCTCGCCGACGTGGCGCAGAGCTGGGTGCTGCAGGCCGACGGGGAGTTCCGGCGGGCGCTGCCCGGCACGGCCGAGACCGACGACGGGCCGCTTGATTCGCCCGCGCCCTTCAACTGCCACCGCTTCTTTATGGAAAATCCCTCGCTGTCGGGCCGCGGCAAGGCCGGCGCCGGCGATGTGCCCGATCTTGCCCGGCGCGATTGACGCACCGGACGCGGACCGGCAGAGTCCCGGCCGACTCGCCGGCGGGGGGCAGCGAATGGACGGCACCGAGAAGGCGGCCGCGCATCCAGCGAGGCTATTCGTGCCGCCGGTCTTCGCCGATCCGTCGGCGCGGGCACTCTCGCGGGTGGGGGTGATCGACGTCGGCTCCAACTCCGTCCGTCTGGTCGTCTTCGATGGGGCGGCCCGATCGCCTGCCTATTTCTTCAACGAGAAGGTCATGTGCGGTCTCGGCCGCGGGATGGCCGAGACCGGCCGGCTGAACCCGGAGGGCCGGGAGCGGGCGCTCGCCGCGCTCACCCGCTTCGCCCTGCTTGCCGATGGCATGGCGCTGCAGTCGCTGACCGCGATCGCCACCGCAGCCGTGCGCGAGGCCGAGGACGGCCCGGCCTTCGAGGCCGAGGTGGCGGACCGTACCGGCCTCCGGCTGGAGGTGATCGACGGCGTCGAGGAGGCGCGGCTCTCCGCGCAGGGGGTGCTGCTGGGCTGGCCGGGTGCGGCCGGGCTGGTCTGCGACATCGGCGGGTCCTCCGTTGAGTTGGCGGAGATCGGAGAGGGCGGCGTCGGCGCGCGGGTAACGACGCCGCTGGGGCCGTTCCGGCTTCAGGGGGTTGCCGGCGGTCAGAAGGGCCTGCGCAAGCACATCCGCACCATCCTCGAGGCGCAGCGCGGCGAGATCAGCGGCCGCCACCCCGCGCTCTATCTGGTCGGCGGCTCCTGGCGCGCGATCGCCCGTCTCGACATGGAGCGGCGCGGCTATCCGCTGACGGTGCTGCATGAATACGAGATGACGCCGAAGTCGATCCGCAAGACGCTGGACTGGGTGGCGAAATCCGACCTCAAGGCGCTGCGCGCCCGCACCCGGCTGTCGCCGGAGCGGATCACGCTGGTGCCCGTCGCCGGGGTGGTGCTGCGCGAGGTGCTGAAGGTTTACCGGCCGAAGACGATCCGCGTCTCCGCCTACGGGATCCGGGAGGGCGTGCTCTACGAGCAGATGCCCGAGAGGCTGCGCGCGCGCGACCCGCTGATCGAGGCCTGCCGCTTCGCGGAGGCCACCAGCGCGCGGCTGCCGGGCCTCGGCCACCGGCTCTTCGAGTTCATCGCCCCGCTCTATCGCAAGGCCTCGGCCGACCGCCTGCGCCTGGTGCGGGCTGCCTGCCTGCTGCACGACGTCAGCTGGCGGGCGCATCCCGATTATCGGGCCGAGGCCTGTTTCGACAATGCCACCCGGTCCAATCTCGGCGGGCTCGACCACCGCGGGCGCATCTTCCTGGGTCTGGCGCTGATGCACCGCTACTCGACAGGCAAGTCCGTGCTGGCGCGCATGGCCCCGCTGCAGGGGCTTCTCGGCGAGGCCGGCCGCGCCGAGGCCGAGATCCTGGGCAAGGCGATGCGCTTCGGCGCGATGCTGTCGGGCACCGGCCCGGAACAGGCGGGCCGGCTGAAATACTATCCCAAGAAGCAGGTGCTCGAACTGGTGATGAACCCGCGCGCCGAAGCGCTGTTCGGAGAGGCTGCGCAGGCGCGTTTCGCCGCCCTCGCCACCGCCCTTGGCGCCGGGACGCTGGTGCGCACCGCGCGCCGGGACCCGCCGGAACCCTGAGCCGCCACGAGGGCCGGCCGCCCTGCCTCGGAGCGGGATCGCTGCGGCCCGTATCGCAGCTTTCCGAGCCTCGGCTGGCTTGTTTCCAGAGGGAGGTTCGGGAAGGAAGCCGGCATCACTCGCGAGAACCTGTTCGAGGGATCCCGGAAAGTGCGGTGTTGCGCGCAAGCGCGGCCGCGCGACCCTATGCGCCGAGGGTTGACGGCTGGTCTTCATCGATAGCACCCCGTCAAAGCCATCGGTTCGGCCGAGCAGGCGAAAGGGGGACACGACACCGGCCGCGCCGGGCAGCTCTGGCTGCCGGGCCGGATGTGCGCCCATCCAGCCTGCCCCGCAAGCTCTCCCGATTGCGGGCCAACCCGGGTCACGGCGCGTCGATTCCTTCCTTGTGTCCCGGCGGCCCCGCGG
>PUNI01000203.1 GCA_003551745.1 Paracoccaceae bacterium
CCGCCGCCGGCCTTCGGGCGCAGCGCCTGGCCAGGGGCCCCGTCGCGCGGCCCGCGGGCCTCGCCGGCGCTGTCGCGCAGCTTCTGCATCGGATCGGGCCGTCGCGCCGGCAGCGCCAGCAGCGTGATCGCGATCAGAAGGAACCCCAGCGCCCCGACCGCGATCAGCGGGCCCAGCGGCCCGAGCAGGTCTTCCAGAAATGCGTTGATCGGCTCGAGGAAACCCATGGCGTGCCTCTCAGACCTTGATGTTGACCATCATCCGCATGAACAGGACGTTGGCGATCAGGAACCCGCAGACGGCGATGGCGGCGGGAATGAAGATCGGCGTGTCGCGCACCTCGTCGTAGTAGTTCGGCTGCAGCACGTTGATCATCACCAGCGCGCCTATCGGGAACACCGACAGGAACATCCCCGACCATTTCGCCTCGGCGGTGATCGCCTTGACCCTGCGGAACAGCTTGAAGCGCGCCCGGATCACCTTCGACAGCCCCTCGAGGATCTCGGCGAGATTCCCGCCCGAGGTCTGCTGGATCGAGACGGCAACGGCCAGAAAGCGCAGATCCTGCAGCCCGATGCGCTCGGCCATGGTCTTGAGCGCCTCGCCCATGTCCTTGCCGTAGGCGGCCTCGTCCGCGATCACGCCGAACTCGCTGCCCAGCGGGTCGGCGACCTCGCGCGCCACGATGCCCACCGCCGAGGAGAAGGGATGGCCCACCCGCAGGCTGCGTACCATCAGCTCCACCGCGTCGGGCAGTTGCTCCTCGATCATCGCAAGGCGCTTCTTGGCCTTGCCGTTCACCCAGACATAGACGCCGCCCACGCCCATCACCACAGCGACCGCCGCGCGCACCGGGGCGCTCGCCCCTGTCAGCAGCGTGAGAAGCCCGAAGGAGACGGCCGACAGCAGTACCATGATCAGCAGAAGCTGGCGGGGCGAGAAGGCGATGGCCGCCTTCTGCGCCCGGTCGGCGAGGATCGCGTAGAGCGGGATGCCCTGCGACTTCACGTGCTGGCTCATCTCCTTGCGGAGCTGCTCGAGCACTTCCTCGCGGCTGTTGCCCTTGTCCAGCAGGTCGAGACGGCGGTTGATCCGGCTGTTCAGGCTGATCGATTTGCCGAACATCGTCAGATAGATGCCCTCGACCAGAACGAGGACGCCGACGAAGATCAGGACGTAGATGAGGGGGGCTGCGCTGAATTCCATGGCTTACTTCCCGCCGGCAGGTTCATAGATCGAGGCCGGCAGGTCGTAGCCCCACTGCCGGAAGCGTTCGGCGTAATGCGAGCGCATCCCGCCCGCGGTGAACCGGCCGATGATGGTGCCGTCGGGCTCGAGCCCGAGGCGTTCGTAGCGAAACACCTCCTGCATGGTGATCACCTCGCCCTCCATGCCGGTGATCTCGGTGATCGAGACCATGCGGCGCGAGCCGTCCTGCAGGCGGCTGGCCTGCACGATCAGGTTGACGGCGCTGGAGATCTGGCTGCGCACCGCCTTGATCGGCATCTCGATGCCGGCCATCGCGATCATGTTCTCGAGCCGGCTGACCGCGTCGCGCGCCGAGTTGGCGTGGATCGTCGTCATCGAGCCGTCGTGGCCGGTGTTCATCGCCTGCAGCATGTCGATCACCTCCTCGCCGCGGGTCTCGCCGACGATGATGCGGTCGGGCCGCATCCTGAGCGCGTTGCGCAGACAGTCGCGCTGTGTCACCGCGCCCCGGCCCTCGACGTTTGGCGGGCGGCTCTCCATCCGGCCGACATGGGTCTGCTGGAGTTGCAGTTCGGCGGTGTCCTCGATGGTCAGGATGCGCTCGGAATTGTCGATGAAGGACGACAGCGCGTTCAGCGTGGTGGTCTTGCCCGAGCCGGTGCCGCCCGAGACGATGACATTGAGCCGGGTCGCCACCGCGGCCTCCAGATAGACCGCCATGTCCTCGGAGAAGGCGCCGAAGCGGACCAGATCGGCCACGCCGAGCTTTTCCTTCTTGAACTTTCGGATCGAGACAAGGCTGCCGTCGACCGCGATCGGCGGCACCATGGCGTTGAAGCGCGAGCCGTCGGCGAGGCGGGCGTCGACATAGGGATTCGATTCGTCCACGCGCCGCCCGACCGCCGAGACGATCTTGTCGATGATGCGCAGGAGATGGCGCTCGTCCTTGAAGGTGATGTCGGTCAGCTGGAGCTTGCCGGCGCGCTCCACGAAGATCCGCTTCGGCCCGTTGACGAGGATGTCGTTGACGGTGTCGTCCTTCAGCAGCGGCTCCAGCGGGCCGAGGCCCATCACCTCGAAATAGAGCTCCTGGTTGAGCGCCATGCGCTCGTCCTTGTTGAGCACCACGCCCATCTCGCCGAGGGACTCCGAGGCGATGGCGGCGATTTCGGCGCGCAGATCGGCCTCGCTGGCGTGTTCCAGCGCGGCGAGGTTCAGGTTCTCCAGAAGCCGCTTGTGCAGCTCCACCTTGATGTCGCCGAGACGGGCCCTGCGCTTGCGCTCCTTGTCGGCCGCCGCCGCCTCGGCGGGCGGCTTCGGCACCACCGCGTCAGGCCGGGGCGGGGCCGGCGGCTGCTCGGGCGCGGCGATGGCCGGCGCGGGCCGGGGCGGGGGCAAGGTCTCGGCGGGTTTCTTGAAGCGGTTGAACATGGCAGGACCCCTCTTCGATGCGCGTCTCAGCCAGCGGCGGCCTGGGCCGCGAGGTTGAGCTCGTGCAGCGATTTCGCAAGCTTGTGCAGCTCCTTGCGCAGCGGGTTGCGGGCAGCCGTCTCGGCCAGGGGCAGGCCGTGGTCATTGGCCTGGGTCACCGCCCTCTGGCCGTCGGGCAGCCAGAGCTCCAGCGAGATGTCCAGGCTCTCGGCCAGCCGCTTGGCGCGGGACTTGCCGGCGAGGTCGGTCAGACCCGGTGCGCGGTTGAGCACATAGCGCAGTTTCTCCAGCGGCAGATCCTCGGCCTTCATGGCGCGGATCATGCGCAGCGCGTTCTGCGCCGAGCGCATGTCGATCTCCACCAGAGCGAAATAGACCTGCGCCTGATGCATCACCGTCTCGGTCCACTGCACGACGGTGCTCGGCATGTCGATGATGACGAAATCGAAATTCGCCCGCGCCGTCTCGATGATGCGGGCGATGTCGTCCGGCCCCACGAGATCGAGCGGCAGGATGTCGGCCGGCGCCGTGAGCACCCGGAGGCGTTCGTTAAAGGTGAGCAGCGCCTGGTGGAAGGCGTCGCGATCCATCACCGAGGTATGCGAGAGCATCTCGTAGACCGCCTCGCGGCGCGGCAGGTCAAGATAGGTCGACGCGCTGCCGAACTGCAGGTCGAGGTCGAGCAGGCAGACAGAGGGCGGAGCCTTGGGGTCGACCACGGCGAGTTCCCAGGCGAGGTTGACGGCCATCGTGGTGGCGCCGACACCGCCGGCGAGCCCGTGGACGGGAAGCACCACCCCGTCGCGGTTCCCTCCGGGCCCGGAGAGGGCTGCAGGCTGCGCGGGCGCTGGGGGCGCGGCCGGCGCCGGCCGGCGCAGCCGGGCGATCGCCTCCTTGAGCGCGCCCTCGGGCAGAGGGTAGGGCACGAAATCGTCGGCGCCGAGCCTCAGCAGCTGGTGCAGCACCATCGGGCTGAGTTCCTCGGCGATCAGGATGACCTTGATCTCGCTGCCCTTGGCCGCCTCGATCAGTTCACGGATCAGCGGCAGGCTGCTGTCGTCCTCCTCGTCGAGCGCGATGGCGATGAACTCGAGCGCCCCGGCGTCGGGCTGGCGCAGGAAGACGAGCGCGTCGGCGAAGGTCAGATCGCCCCAGTTCTCGCCAAGCTCCAGCTCCATGTCCTCGATCAGCAGATCGAAGTTCTGCACGTCGCGGGACACCGTGCAGGCGAGAATCGGCGCCGCCTCCGGCCTGAGGACTGCCATGCTCGTCATGTCCCTCGCGTCTCCCATAGATGCGCCGGGCCTCGGCGGCCACGACCGGTCGGCGGCGGGCATGCCTGCCGGCCCGCCGCCCGCGCGCGCGACGGCCGCGAGGCCGGCGCCAGCCTGCCTCGGGTTCCGCACGACACGACGGCCACCAAGACCTAGAGCTTTCGTGCTTCCAGAAGGTTAAGGCCACCGGGGTGTTGCGCGCCTGGCCGAACGTCTGTGGCCGGCTGCCCCACGGGAGCGGCCGGCCACGGATGCGCGCGCGGGTGGCGCGATGTCAGTCGGCGGTCACCTGGGTCCGGGTCACGCTGATCGGAGGCAGCGGGCGGGTGGCGCTGGCGACGTATTCGCGGTGGATGATCCGCGCATACTGGCCGTCGAGCACCGTCGGATGGCGCTGCAGGAAGCCGCTGACCTCGGTCACGGTGCGGCGGTTGCGGCGCTCGGGCTCGGCGGTCACCACCACCGGGCGGGTCTCGCCGAAGGAGACGACCGCCTCCAGCCGCGAGCGGCTGACGCCGCGGCTGGCGAGGTAGGCCACCACCGCCTCCGCGCGACGCTGGCCGAGCCGCTGGTTGTAGGCCGCGGATCCGACGAGGTCGGTGTGGCCGTAGACTCGGAATCGCACCTCGGGGAACTGCCGGATCCAGTCCGCCTGCCGGTCGAGGATCGCCCGGGCCTCGGCGTCGAGGACGGCGCTGTCGAAGGCGAAGTTCACCGTCGTCGGCACCTCCTGCACGAACCGCTCGTTGAGCGCACGGGCGAAGCTGATCTGCCCGGTCTGGATGCCGAGATTGTTCGCGGTCGCCACCCCGAAGGTGCCATCGCGCAGCACCTGGCCGGCCTCGCCCCCCGTGCTCGCCGGGTCACAAGCGGCGAGGCCGAGGATGGCGGCGCCGATGATCGTGAAGCGTTTCATCCGCTGCCTCCCGTCAGTCCATGACATAGCCATAGGCGCCGGCGAAGCCCTGCCGGGCCACCTCGCCCGCCGGACCCTGCTGCGGCCGGCCCTGCGTGCGGCCAAAGGCGAAGAGATCGGCCTCGCTGGGCAGCCGCACCCGGTCGGTCGGCAGGATCAGCGCCTCGCCGCGGGTGGGCGAGACCAGATGTGCGGTGATGACGATCACCAGCTCGCTCTGCTCGCGCCGGTAGTCGGCGCTGCGAAACAGCGCCCCGATGATCGGGATGTCGCCGATCCAGGGCACCTGGTTCGCCAGCGCCGCGAAATCGTCCTGCAGGAGGCCCGCGATGGCGAAGCTCTCGCCGTCGCGCATCTCGACGGTGGTCGAGGTCTCGCGACGGCGGAAGGCGTTGTAGCTGATGCCTTCCCCGGCCCCGACGGTGATCGACTCGTCGATGCCGCTGACCGCGGTATTGAGAGCCAGGTTGATCACGCCATCGGACTGGACCCACGGTGTGAAGTTGAGTTCGACACCGAAGGGCTTGTATTCCACTGTCACGCGGTTGTTCTCACCCAGCACCGGGATCGGGTATTCGCCGCCGGCGAGGAACTTTGCTTCCTGGCCCGACAGGGTGATCATGTTCGGCTCGGCCAGCGTGCGCAGCAACCCGCGCGTCTCCAGCGCCTCGAGCAGCACCGAGAACTGCAGACTGCCGCTGGCATAGTTGACCCCCACACCGCCCGACGGGTTCGCCACGGGGTTGTTCGCGCCTGCGATCAGCCGGGTCGACCCACGGCCGGCTCCCAGACTGAACTGGCTGCCGAGAGTCTTGCTGACCGACCGGCTCATTTCGGCAAAGCGCACCTTCAGCATCACCTGCTGGGTGCCGCCGACGGCCATCAGGTTGGAGACCCGGTCGGGCGCATAGCGGTTGGCAAGTTCCACGGCCCTGTCGACCGCGGCCGCGCTCGACACGACGCCCGACAGCACGATGCCGTCATTGGCGGTGCGCACCTCGATCCGCTCGTTCGGCATGATCTGCCGCAGCCGCTCGCGGAACTCCGCCACATCGGGCGTGACATGCACCTCGACATTTGCGATCAACTCGGCCTCGGGACCGAGGATCGTCAGGGTGGTGCGGCCGGGCGTCTTGCCCAGGATGTAGATCGCCCGATCCGACAGCGACGAGATGTCGGCGATGCCGGGGTTGGCGATCGACAGTTCGGTGAAGGGCCGGTCGCTGTCCACAACCACCGCCCGGTTCATCGGCACGTTGAGTGCGCTGGCCGGTGCCGCCGTCTGGATCCGCAGCACTTCCGCCGCGGCCGGCAAGCTGCCCGCCCCGGCCATGCAGATTCCCAGCAGTCCCGCCCGCAGGAGCGTCTTGACGTTCATGTTGCCTGCCTCTCGTGATCACGCCACGACCGGGTCTCGGTGCCCAGCTTGGGAACGATCATGCCCCTAACAGGGATTCATTGCAATAATCAGTGGCTTCCGGTCCGGAATTTATGTGGACAACTGGCAACACGAGCAACCAATGGTAGAATTAAATTGGCGCCACCACCCGATATGGTGGTGACGCCAAAGGTTTTTTCGCCCTCGGTCAGTTGGTGCAGGGGATCGGGATGACCGTGACCTCGCCGCCACGGCGGGTGCGCACCGAACAGCTCTGCGGGGCCTCGACCACTTCGGCCGGGGCTTCCTGCACGATCCCGAGCAGGCTGCGGCGGTCCATCTGCACCGCCTCGCCGGGCAGGTCGTCGGCGACCCCGACGAGGGCCAGCGAGAGCCGGCCGGTGGACTGTGCCAGCGCCAGCGCGGCCACCTGCGTCGGTGTCGCCTCGACGGTGACGTTGCGGGCGATCACCGCGCTCTGGGTGCGGTCCTGATCGGCGCTCTGGTCGACGGCGATCACCTTCATGCCCGGTTCGAGCAGGCGCGTGACGTCGCCGTCGCCGGTGCGTCCCGTCCAGTAGATGTCGACCCGGTCGGTCGGGCGCAGGAAGCCCGCGACGCCGGTGGAGACGTTCACGTCGATGGTGAAGGCGCGCATCCCGGGCGTCAGGCGGGCGGTGATGCCGGCCTCCTGGCCGGGGCGGGTCAGCTTGACCGGCAGCAGCGGCTCGCCGGGCTCCATCGCCCGCATGACGAAACGCGGGGTGTCCGCGTCGGGGAACAGGTCCTCGCGGCTGGTGATTGCGTTCTCGGGCAGGGCCTGCTTCGGCCACTGCACCACCATCACGGCCTCGTCGGTCAGCTGTTCGCCATAGCGCAGTGGTTTGCGCGCGGTGAAGACAGGCGTGGTCTCGACCACCCGCGCCGCGGCCGCGCGGGCGGCCTCCAGTTCGGCGCGGGTCTGCCCGATATAGCCCTGGGCCATGTAGACGGCCGAGCCGGCCAGCCCCACGCCCAGAAGCAGAACCAGCATGAATACCAGACGCATCTTGCGTTCCCCTCATTCTCTCTCGGCGCCCGGTCGCGGCCGGGGCTGACCATGCACATGTCCGGCACGCTGCCGGGCAATTCGGGCGAATCCGTGATCGGGTCGTGTCGAGCGGACGGCGC
>PUNI01000544.1 GCA_003551745.1 Paracoccaceae bacterium
AGCCCCGACGTGATCCGGGCGATGTCCACCGAACTGTTCCTCAACTTCCTGGCGATCCGGATGGACCCGCGCCGGGCCGAGGGGCTGGCCTTCACGATGAACCTTGTCACCCCCGACAACGGCGAGCGCTTCCTCGTGGAGCTCTCGAACGCCACGCTCACCAACGTCGAGGGCTACACGGCCGAGGACGCCGACCTGACGCTGACGGTGAACCGCGCCGATCTGGAGCGGGTGATGGCTGGGGTGACGACGTTCGAGGCGCTGCTCGCGGATGGCAGCGCGACCTTCGAAGGCGATATCACCATCCTCGGCCAGCTGGACGGGCTGATGGTCGACTTCGACCCGCGGTTCGAGATCATGCCGGGCACGCAGCTGCGCACCGAGGTTGCACAAGCCGACGCCTTCGAGGCGGCGATCGGCGCCGTAATTCCGGAGTGAGGCCCGATGGCGGTGACCCCGATGGGTAGGCAAAGGCCTCTGGCTGCGGTGGCGCTCCTGGTGGCGGTGGTGTCGGCGCTGCCGTCATCCGCAGGGGCGTCGGACTGGCGCTACAGTGCCACGCTATACGGGTGGCTGACATCGCTGAACGCCAAGCTGGGGACGCGGCTCGGGACGGTGGAGGTGAACCAGAGCCTGTCCGACATCCTCGACCAGCTCGACTTCGCCGCCTTCGGCACCTTCGAGGCGCAGCGCGGCCGTTGGTCGCTGATCGCCGATCTGGCCCATGCCGACCTGTCGAAGACGGCGGCGCCGCTGCCCGGGGCGCCCTTCGGTGGCGTCCGGGTCGACACGCGGGTGACTGCGATCTCCGGCTATGCCGCCTACCGGGTGGTCGAGACCGGCACCGCGGGGCTCGACATCGCTGGCGGTCTGCGCTGGTACAGGCTGTCGCTGGGGGCAGGCCTTGCCGGCGCAGGTGCCCCACCGCTGGGGATCGACCGGTCCAACAGCTGGGTCGATCCCGTGATCGGCGTGCGCACGGTGTGGGCGTTCGGGCAGGGTTGGCGCGGGGCCGTGTCGCTGGATGCGGGGGGCTTCGGGATCGGGAGCGCCTCGGACCTCAGCTGGCAGGCGACGGCCGAGGTCGAATACGCCTTTTCCGACCGTTGGTCCGCGCTCGTCGGCTATCGGCACCTGTCGATCGACCGGCCCGCCAACCGCCGTACGCGAAAACTGGACATCTCTGGCCCCGTGATCGGGGTCCGCGCCCGCTTCTGAACTCTGGTCCACATCCGGCACAGGGAGGATCCCATGGCTGACCTCGTTGTCCTTGACTTCGACGTCATCGACACGGCGGATGCTGTGCTCACCAGGCTGCGGCTCATGCGCAAGCAGGAGCTGATCAACCTGCTGGACGCGGTGTTGGTGAGCCACCCCGAAGGCGGCGACAGCCAGATCAAGCAGTCCGTCAACATGACCGCCGTCGGCGCGGCCTCGGGCCTCAGCACCGGCGCGCTGGTGGGAGCGCTGGCTGGGCTTCTCGTGCTCAACCCGCTGGGCGGCATGGCACTTGGCAGGATGGCAGGGGCGGCGATGGGGGCGCTCTGCGGCCGGCTCCCGGATTTCGGGATCAACGACGACGTCATTCGCGAGGTCGGCCAGACCATCGCCGAGATCCGCGAGCACTGGCCACGGGTGCTGCGCACCTCGCTGTCGAACGCGCAGGAAACCGCCCTTCGCCACGCGCCCGCGGCGGCGGAGGGCGCGGCATGAGCGTGACCGCCCATGCCCCGTGGATCGAGACCGACCGGCTGGTCCTGCGGCCGCCCGAGACGGACGACTGGCCGGGCTATCGTGCCTTTCGCTTCTCGGCACGCTCTCCGCTCGGCCGGGCCGGCATGACCGAGGATGTTGCCTGGACCCATTTCGCAGCCCTCTTCGGCCACTGGGCGCTGCGCGGCTTCGGCCGCTTCGTGATCGTGCTGCGCGCGACCGGGGCGGCGATCGGCCATGTCGGCCCGTTCCGCCCTGCCGGTCATCCCGAGCCCGAACTGACCTGGACGCTGTGGTCGGCCGAGGCCGAGGGGCGGGGGTTTGCGTTCGAGGCCGCCGCCGCCGCCCGCGACCATGTCTTCGCCACGCTCGGCTGGCCAACCACCGTCAGCTACATCACCCCGGACAATGCCCGCTCGGCGCGGCTGGCCCGCCGCCTCGGCGCCCGGCCCGATCCGGAAGCGCGGCGCCCGTGGGCGTCGGTGACCGTGTGGCGTCATCGTCCGCCGGAGACCGCCCGATGACCCCGCGTGCCCCTGCTCCCGCCGCCGGGCCGACGGCCGAGGATGTTGCCGCCCGCGCCGAAGCGCTGCTGCGCGAGCATCGCGAGTCGATCGACCGGCTGGACGCGATCCTCGTCTACACCCTGGCCGAACGCTTCAAGCACACCCAGTCGGTGGGCCGGCTGAAGGCCGAGCACGGGCTGCCGCCCTCGGACCCGTCGCGCGAGGCGCGGCAGATCGAGCGGCTGGAATGGCTCGCCCAGGAGGCCGATCTCGACCCGGCCTTCGCCCGAAACTTCCTGAACTTCATCATCTCGGAGGTGATCCGTCACCACGAGAAGCTGCAGAAATAGGCGGCTCGGCCGCCATACCCTCACGCCAGATGCAAGGAGACAGAGAATGGCCGTGAAGATCCGACTCGCCCGCGGGGGCGCCAAGAAACGCCCGCACTATTCCATCGTCGCCGCCGACAGCCGCATGGCGCGCGACGGCCGCTTCCTGGAGAAGCTGGGCACCTTCAACCCGCTCCTGCCCAAGGACAGCGAGGACCGGGTGAAGATGGACATGGAGCGCGTGCAGCACTGGCTGGGCCAGGGCGCACAACCGACCGACCGCGTCGCCCGTTTCCTCGAGGCCGCCGGGGTGCTGACGAAGAAGACCCGCAACAACCCGCAGAAGGGCGCACCGGGCAAGAAGGCGCAGGAACGCGCCGAGGCGCGCGCCGGCAAGGCCGCCGCCGAAGCCCCGGAAGCTGCTGCGGAACCGGCGGCCGAGGCCGCCGCGGAGTGATCCGCCGGCCGGCGGCGCAGCAGGGGAGAGCGGCGTGGGAACGGCGCGCATCTGCGTGGGCGCGATCGCCGGCGCCTTCGGGGTGCACGGCGAAGTGCGGCTGAAGAGCTTCTGCGTGCCGCCGGAGGCGATCGCGGGCTATGGCCCGCTGTGGCTGCAGGATGGCAGCCGCAGCTTCGAGGTGGTGCTGACCCGTCGGGTCGCGGGCGGGCTCGGAGCCCGGCTTTCCGGCGTGGCCAGCAAGGAGGCGGCGGACGGGCTGCGCGGCGTTCGCCTTCATGCCGACCGCGACGCCCTGCCCGACCTGCCGGAGGACGAGTTCTACCACGCCGACCTGATCGGGCTGCAGGCGCAGGACCCGGGCGGCCGTCCGCTGGGCCGGATCCGGGCCGTGCTGAACCACGGCGCTGGGGATCTGCTGGAGGTGGCGCCCGAGACCGGAAGCGCAACGGGGGGCGCGGCCGGCGGCCAGGCCGTTCTGGTGCCCTTCACCCGCGCCATCGTGCCCACCGTCGATCTGGCCGCGGGCCGGGTCGTGGTCGACCCGCCGGAGGGGCTGTTCGGATGAGGTTCTGGATCGGCACGCTCGTCGCCTTCCTCGGCCCGGCGCTGGCCGGCGGGGCGCGGCAGTCGGCGGCCTCGGTGATCGTCTATACCGGGTTCCTGTTCTGGTGGTTCATCAAGGTGCAGCCGGTGCGGGTGCCGCCCTCGGCCAGCGGCGCGCTCTTGATGGTGGTCCTGTTCGTGCTGGCGGCGCTGGCATATCTGCTGGGCGGGCTGGTGGCGGGGCTGCTGGGCTGGCGCTTCGAGCTGCCCTTCTGGCTGCCCTCGGCGGTGTCGATCCTGGGCGTGGTGATCTCGCGCCCGCCGGCAGGCCGGATCGGCGCCGATGGCTGAGCCGCCGCCGAAGCCGCGCGCGCGGGGTTTCAAGGCGGTCTCGCTGTCGCCGGTGCCGCGCGACCTCCTCGGCGGGCCGCCGCGCCGCGCCGGAGCATGGACCGCCAAGGTCATCACCCTTTTCCCGCAGGCCTTCCCCGGGGTTCTGGGCCTATCGCTGACCGGCAAGGCGCTGGACGCCGGGCTCTGGGCCCTGGAGACCCTGGATCTGCGCGTCTTCGGCGCGGGCCGGCACCGCAATGTCGACGACACGCCGGCCGGTGGCGGCGCCGGCATGGTGCTGCGCGCCGATGTTCTGGGCCGCGCGATCGAGGTGGCGCAGACCGGCGTGCCGACCGAGGGCTGGCCGCTGATCGCGCTCTCGCCCCGCGGCCGGCCCTTCGATCAGGCAATGGCGCGAAGGCTTGCTGCCGGCGCCGGCGTGACGCTGATCTGCGGTCGCTTCGAAGGGATCGACCAGCGCGTGCTGGATCACTACGGCATTGCCGAGGTGAGCCTGGGGGACTTCGTCCTGACCGGGGGAGAGATCGCGGCGCAGGCCTTGATCGACGCCACCGTCCGGCTTATACCCCGCGTGCTCGGGAATCAGGCCTCGACGGAGGAGGAATCCTTCGCCCGGGGCCTTCTGGAATTCCCGCAGTACACCAAACCGGCCGTCTGGAAGGGGCACGCGATACCCGACATTCTCCTGTCGGGACATCACGGGCAGATCGCTTCCTGGCGGCAGGCCGAGGCCGAGAGGCTGACGAAGGAACGCCGCCCTGACCTCTGGCGGGCTTATCGCGACCGGGCCGATGCCGCGGCGCGCGATAGGGACCCGGGCGGAGACCGAGAGCTCTGAGGGCGCTTCACGTCGCGGAGAGAACCGCGCCAGAGAAAGGACACCGCGATGAACCTGATCGCGCAGATCGAGGCCGAGCAGATCGCCGCCCTCGGCAAGACCATTCCGGATTTCAAGGCCGGCGACACCGTGCGCGTCGGCTACAAGGTGACCGAGGGCACCAGAACACGCGTGCAGAACTTCGAGGGCGTTTGCATCGCGCGCAAGGGCGGCAACGGGATCGACGCCTCCTTCACCGTGCGCAAGATCTCCTTCGGCGAGGGGGTGGAGCGCGTCTTCCCGCTCTATTCCACCAACATCGACAGGATCGAGGTGGTGCGCCGCGGCAAGGTGCGCCGCGCCAAGCTCTATTATCTGCGCTCGCGGCGCGGCAAGTCGGCCCGGATCGCGGAGAAGACCAACTATCGCCCCGCGGCGGGCGCGCAGGGCTGAGGAGCGGCGAGATGAAGGCAGACATCCATCCCGACTATCACCTGATCTCGGTGAAGCTGACCGACGGCAGCGTGATCCAGATGAAATCGACCTGGGGCAAGGAGGGTGACACGCTCACCCTCGATATCGACCCCTCGGTGCACCCGGCCTGGACCGGCGGCTCGCAGAGGCTGATGGACACCGGCGGGCGCGTCTCCAAGTTCAAGAACAAATACGCCGGCTTCGGTTTCTGAAGCCGGCCCTTCCGAACGCGATCGGCGGGCGCACCGGCGTGCGCCCGCTTTCGTCTGTTGCCAGGGGAAGCTCTTGGCCCACGTCATCGTCGTCGGCAACGAGAAGGGCGGCTCGGGCAAGTCCACCACCGCGATGCACATCGCCACGGCGCTCGCCCGGATGGGCCACCGGGTGGGAGCGCTCGACCTCGATCTGAGGCAGCGCAGCCTCACCCGCTATCTGGAGAACCGCGCCGCCGAGGCCGCCCGCACGGGTCTGACGCTGCCTGCACCGACCCTGGGACGCCTGCCGGACATCGACCCGGCGAGCCTGCCCCCGGGCGCGGCTCCCGACGACACCCGGATGGCCCGGGCGATGGCGGCACTGGAGGCCGAGGCCGCGTTCGTCCTGATCGATTGCCCGGGCTCGCACACCGGCTTCAGCCAGATGGCCCATGCGGTGGCAGACACACTGGTCACCCCGCTCAACGACAGCTTCGTGGATTTCGACCTGCTGGCGCGGTTCGATCCCGCCTCCGGCCGGGCCACCGGCCCGTCGATCTATGCCGAGATGGTGTGGGCTGCACGGCAGATGCGGGCCCGGGCCGGGCTGAAGCCTGCGGACTGGCTCGTGCTGCGCACCCGGCTGGGCAGTCAGGCGATGCACAACAAGCGCCGGATGGGGGAGGCGCTGGCCGATCTCTCGCGCCGGATCGGATTTCGCGTGGCGCCGGGGCTCAGCGAGCGCGTGGTCTTCCGCGAGCTGTTCCCACGCGGGCTGACGCTGCTCGATCTCCGCGAGGCCGGGGTCGAGAGCTTCAGCATGTCGCATGTGGCCGCGCGGCAGGAGTTGCGCGACCTCATCGCGGCGCTGCGCCTGCCCGATGTTTGCGTGACCTTCTGAACCGAAGCCCGGCCGGACGGGCCCGGGGCAGATCCACCCCCGCTAGCATCCGCGCGGGCCGGTGTTCCGCCAGACCCGTCGCCGCCGCCTGCCTCCGCCGACGCGCCGTGCGAGACGTTCCAGCCATGCCAGCGAAGTCTGAGAGCAGCGGGTGGGAGCTGGTCTTCCCCCGGGGGGCGGCCTGATGCTTTTCAATGAGTTGGCGGTGCGGCGGCGGTCGTTTCGGCGCGATCCTGTTGCAAAACGCATGCCTCACGTTGATCCTGCATGTCGAGCGCTGTCGGGTACATGGGTCGTCCAATGCATGCGCGCATCACGACATCGGGCGGCCGCAGCTACCCGCAACTCGTCGAGGGCCATCGCGACGCGCAGGGAAAGATACGCATTCGCGTGGTGGCGAACCTCGGCAGGCTCGACCTGTTGAGCCCAGCGACGCTCGATCCCCTGATCAACGGGCTGAACAGGGCCGTCGGGCGGCTGGAGAACACGGCCGACGAGATCACCCACGAGCCGGCGCGGGCATTTGGCCACGTCTTCGTCCTGCACGAACTCTGGAAGGACCTTGGCTTCGATCGGGCCTTGGCCCGGAGCTTGCGCTCCGGCAAGCGCAAGCTCGATGTGGAGGCGTCGCCATTGTCGCTCGGAGTTGCCCATCGAGGCGCCATCGGTCCGAGCCCGATGGCGAATGCGGTTCATGGCGCCGCCGATGGTGAGCCGTCGCGGCGCCACCGGTTCGAGCCCGATGGCGAACGGGCGCGTCCAGCCGGTCGTGGCGCAGGGCGGCGATGGACGTCCGGGTGTTCCGGTGGCCGAATGGCGCGTGGTCGATCAGCCGCGCCCGCTTGGGTGACCAGCCGGTGGTCCTGGCCATGCTGGTCTCGCGTTCGGCGTTGCCATCGCTGCTCGGACCGGTGGCGGGCGCACGCCTCACCGTCGATGAAACCGGGCCGCGGCAACAGGTTGCGCATGAAGGGCCGGCGTTGACAGGCGCCGTGTGATCCAGATGTGGCGCGCCTGACGGACGTCAGGCCGCGTCCGCTCGCGCGCCGTCGCCAGCGGGGCTCGAACCGTCGCCCA
>PUNI01000326.1 GCA_003551745.1 Paracoccaceae bacterium
CAACCCTTCGCGCCCCGGAAGAAGTCCCTCGATCCGCGCCCACTGCGCGTCCGTCAATGTCCGCCTGCTCAAGATCGCCTCCGTTTTCGATCTTGAATCAGAACTCACCCCAACAGGGAATCCACTGAATGCAGACAGGACCTAGCCGGGCGTGTCGAACCCGGCCAGCAGTGCGGGCAGATGCGCGTCGAGCGCGACCGCGATGGCGCGGCCGCGGCCCGCCGCATCCACCCCCGCGCTGGTGGAGACCACGCCCAGCACTTCCGGCCCGTCCGGCCCGGCGCGCAGGAGCGGCGCGCCCGAGACGCCGGGCACCGCCTCGCAATCGGTCAGCAGGACCGGGCCGTGGCGGGCGATGATGCTGCATCCGGTTTCGGCCGACAGCGCCTCGGGCCGATCGCGGCCATAGGAGAGGACCGTCACCCGCTCGCCGGCGATCGCGGGATGCCGCGCCGGAGACAGGGGTGTGAGGCCCTGGGGCGCGGGCCCGTCGAGCCGGATCAGGGCGATGTCATGGCGGGGATCGCCGCGCCGAGGTGTGTAGACGAAGCCCTCGGCCAGCGCGACCGCCGCTCCTGGCAGGTGGGCTGCAAATCGGCCGGTCCGCCAGCCGGCCAGGAAATGCAGACGGTGCGGCAGATAGGGCGCTCCGGTGGCGGGGGCGTGGACGCAATGGGCGGCGGTGACGGCGAGGTCCGGTGCGGCGATCAGCGTGGCGGTGCAATGGCCCTGACCGGCCGTGTTGAGCCGGCCCACCGCCGCCCACTCGGCCTGCGCCTCGGCCGACAGGAGCACCCGCGCCGAGCCCCCGGCGCCCGCGGCCGTTGCGGCGGCCAGGGCGGTCGCCAGTGTCGCGGCACCGGCATGAAGCCTGCGATTGAGCCTCACTGCAAGGCGCGGGAGGTGACGCGGGCGCCGTCGCTGACCCGGTCGCCGGGGAAGGCGACCACCGTGTCGCCCGGCTCCAGCCCGGAAAGGACCTGCGCCTCGGTCTGGGTGCGCCGTCCGATCTCGACCGGCCGCAGCATCGCGCGGCCGTTCTTGACGCGGTAGACTGCCCAGTCGCCGTCGGACCGCACCAGTGCGCTGATCGGCACCTGCAGCGCCTCATCTGCTTCCCACACGACGATGTGGACAAAGACGCGGAAGGCGTCGCCCAGGCCCGCCCGCTCCTCCGGCGGGGTGAGAAGCTCCAGCTGCACCCTCACCCGCTGCTCCTCGATACCGAGGGCGGAGACGCGGGTGAAACCGCGCGGGTCGATCCGGCGCACCCGGGCGTCGAGCGCATCCTCGCCGCCCC
Source organism: Paracoccaceae bacterium (assembly GCA_003551745.1). Taxonomy (GTDB): domain Bacteria; phylum Pseudomonadota; class Alphaproteobacteria; order Rhodobacterales; family Rhodobacteraceae; genus Rhodobaculum. The sequence goes on from PUNI01000326.1 coordinate 1,301, forward strand.
AGCGCTCGATCCATGCCCGCGCCCCAGTGACCAGCCGCACCGCATCGGCCGACAGCAGATCGACCTCGATCTCGAGATCGGTGAGGTCGCCGATGGTCATCAGCGGCTCGCCAGCCTGGACCAGCCGGGCGCTCTCGTTCTCGATCGAAAGCACGGTGCCCGACTGCGGTGCCGGGATCTCGGCACAGCAGTCGCCGAGTCCGGCCTCGAGGCGCATCTGCGGGCCCATCAGCACCGCCTCGGCGCGGGCCAGCGTCGCCTCGCGCATGACCAGTTCGGTCTCGGCCGCCTCGACCGCGGCGCGCTGGGTCTCGGCCAGCTGGCGGGTGTCGTCGAGCATCCGCTGCGGGATCGCTCCGGTGGCGGCGAGGGATTGGTTGCGTTCGAGGTTGGCCTCGGCATGGTCGAGATCGACCTGCGCCCTGGCGAGGTTCACGCGTGCCAGCTGCACGGCCGCGCGAGCCTCGGCTGCCGCCGCCTCGGCCTCGGCGCGGGCGCGGGCATCGAGGAGCGCGGGTTCGGCCGGGGTGATCGAGGCGAGCACGGTCTCGCCGCGGTTGACGGCATCGCCGACCGATACCGGGGAGCGCGCCGCCTCGCCCGAGATCGGTGCGGTGACCAGATAGGGCTCGCGCACGCGGCTCACGCCCTCGGCCGCCACCGTCACCTCCATCGGCGCCAGCCGCACCTCGGCCATGTCCACCGGCAGCGGTTCGGGCCAGAACGCCCAGGTAAGCCCTCCGACGAGCGCTGCGCCGCCGAGAAGGCCAAGGATCAGTCGGGGCCGGTTCATCGCAGGTCTTCCTTTCTATTCCCGTGCCTTGAGCGCCGTGACGAGCTCGATCCGGTCGAGCCGCCGGCGCACCACCAGCGCCGAACCCAGCGCGGCGATGAGCACGATGACGGTTGCAAGCCCGAAGGTGGATTTCGTGACCACCGCCGGGATGGTGGCGAAGTCGGTCGACAGGCCCTGGGCGGTGACCATCGCGAAGCCATAGCCCGCCAGCCAGCCCAGCGGCAGCGCCGCCAGCGTCAGAAGCGCGGTCTCGCCGATCAGCACCCAGCCAACCTCGCCGCGCGAGAAGCCCATCACGCGCAGGCTCGCCAGCTCATGGGCGCGTTCCGAGAGCCGGATGCGTGCGGTGTTGTAGATCACGCCCACCGCGATCATCCCGCCAAGAAGGGCATAGACATAGACCATGGTGAAGAGGATCTCCTCGATCTCCTCGGTATACTGTGCCTGAAGCTCGCTCCAGAGCACGACACCGTTTATGGCCGGGGTGGCCTTCACCGCGGCATAGAGCGCATCGACCTGGGCGGTATCGACCATCAGGTTGATGCGGTTCACCTGCGGCGGCTGGCGCATCAGCGTGAACAGCGCCTCGTCGCGCATGAAGACATCCTCACCCATGGTCTGGTGCACCACCCGACCCACCGGGACCTGCAGCGTCTCGCGCGGCGGCAGCATCAGTTCGAGGGTGACGCTGTCGCCGGCGGCGACGCCCAGATCCTTGGCCATCGTTTCGGGCAGGACGAGGCCCCAGGGCGGCATCGGCACAGGGCGCGACTGCTGATCGAGGACGCGCGAGAGCGCGTCTCCCTCGCTGCGGGCCTCGAGCGCGACCAGGATCTCGTTCTGGCCGTTGGCGAGGCGGACGGGCACCGCATAGGCGCCCTCGGCACCCAGCACGCCGGGCAGGGTGCGGGCGTCTTCCACCGCGTCGGTGCGCTGTGCCTCGGCGAGCTGCAGGGTCATGTGCTGGCGGTTGGACTGGGTGAAGACCTCGTCGAGCAGGACGTCGAAGGCGTCGAACAGGAAGAACGCCGCGACCAGCACCGCCACCGAGGCCGCGACCCCGAGGAAGGCCACCGCCGCCTGGCCCGGCCAGCGCACGATCGCGCGGATGATCATGCGGGTGGTCTGGCGCAGCCGCAGCCGCTCGGCCAGCCGGTCGACCGCGCCATGGCTGAAGGCCGGCGGCGCCGGCGGCGACATCGCCACCGCGGGCGCGAGCCGCGCCGTGGCCCAGACCGCGCGCAGGGCGCCGGCAATGACGGTGGCGATGCCGAGAACACCGGAGATCACGAAGGCGCCGGTCGATGGCGTCTGGATCAGGTAGGGGAGCTGGAAATACTCGGAGATCAGCCCGGTGATGCCGCCGGTCATCAAGACGCCGAGGCCCCAGCCAACGGCGACGCCGGCTGCGCCGATGCCGGTGCCGAGCATCACGTAATGGGTCGCGACCTGCCCGGTGGAGTAGCCCACCGCCTTCAGGAGCCCGATCTGCTGGCGCTCCAGCGCCACCAGCCGGCCCAACACCATGTTGACCAGGAAAGCCGCCACCACGAAGAACACCGGCGGCAGGATCACCGCGAGCGCGCCGAGCTGGTCGAGCTCGTGCTGGAGGAACGAGTGCGAGGGGTGGTCGTCGCGGCCGAAGGCGCCACGCCCGCCATAGGGTTCCAGTAGCCGGTCGAGGGCGGCGATCACCTCCGGCTCCGATGCCCCTCGCGAGAGCCCGACTGCGACGTCGTTGAAGGCGCCGTCGAGGCCGAAGGCCGCGGTGGCGGCGGGCGCGCCCATCCAGAAGATGCCGAACCGGCGGTCGTCGGGCAGGAAGCTGCCGGGGCTCGTGGCATAGATGAATTCGGGCGACTGCAGCGTGCCGGTGACCTCGAGCTCACGCTGCTGGCCGCCGAGGATCGCGCCGAAACGGTCGCCGGGCTGCAGGCCGTGGGCCTCGGCAAAGGGGGCCGAGACCGCGACCTCGTCGCGGCGCAACGGGTCGGGCAGCCGGCCGGTCACGATCAGCGGCAGGTTGAGCGCGGGCGCGCCGGCCTCGGGCAGCGAGATCACACGGGCCATGCCGGGTTCGGCCATGCCGGGCATGTCTAGGAGCGCATAATCGGAGACCCGGGTTGTCACCTGCGCGACCCCGGGGATCCGCGCGATCTCCTCGGCAAGTGCTTCCGGCGCGCGGGTCGCCTCGGCGAAGACGTCGGCGAAGCGGTTGCGCTCGTAATAGGCGTCGCGGCTTTCCTCGAGCGTGCGGACCGAGCCGTAGGCCATCACCAGCACCGCCACCCCGCAGGCCAGCACCAGCCCGATCGCGAGGCTCTGCGCCCAGATCCGGCGCAGGTCGCGCATCAGCTTGCGGTCGAGCGCCCGCATCCGACTACTCCCGCGCCTTCAGCGCGCTGACGATCTCGATCCGGTCGAGCCGGCGCTTGACCACCAGCGCCGAGGCCAGCGCCGCCACCAGCACCACCAGCGTCGCGGTGCCGTAGGTCTGCTTGGAGACCACGAGCGGGATCGAGACGAATTCCGTCGACAGCCCCTGCGCGGTGAGCGCGGCGAAGCCATAGCCCGCCGCCCAGCCGAGCGGGATTGCGAGGAGGGTGAGCAGCATCAGCTCGCCCACCAGCACATAGGCGACCTCGCCCTTGCCGAAGCCGAGCACCCGGAGGCTCGCGAGCTCATGCGCGCGTTCCGAAAGCTGGATGCGGGCGGCGTTGTAGACGACGCCGATGGTCACCAGGCTGCCGAGTGCCGAGTAGATCACCACCATGGTCCACAGGTTGCGCTGGATCTCCTCGGTGAACTGGCTGCGGGTCTCGTCCCACAGCATGACGCCCGAGACTGCGGGCGTCGCCTTCACGGAGGCATAAAGGGCGCCGAGCGCGTTGCCGTCGATCATCAGGTTCAACCGGTTCACCTGCGGCTCCTGCCGGAGCAGGCGGAAGAGTGCGGCCTCGCTCATGTATGCATCCTGCCCGAGGCTCTGCTTCACCAGCGCCGAGACCGGCAGCAGGTGGGTCTCGCGCGGGGGCACCAGCAACTCCACCTCCAGGAGGTCGCCGGGACCGAAGCCCCAGCTTTCGGCCAGCGTCGAGGGCAGCGCGAGCCCCTCGGGCGGCACCTGCACGGCGCGTCCGTCGGTGTCGAGCACGCGGACGAGCTGGGCGAGGCCGGACTGCGCCTCCAGCCGCATCAGCTGTTCGTGGCCGCGGTGGCGCAGGCGGATCGGCACCGAGGTGTGGCCCTCGGCCTGCAGCACGCCCGGGAGCGTCCGGGCATCGGCGATCACCTCGAGACCGCGCGGGTTCGACAGCATCACCGTCATCTGAGCGCGGTTGGCCTGATAGAAGAAGTCATCCACCATCTCGTCCATGGCGTCGAAGGTGAAGACAGAGGCGACCATGATCGAGGTCGCGGCCATCACGCCGAACATGGTGACGCCGGCGCGGCCCGGATAGCGGATGATCGAGCGCAGGATCATCATGGTGGTCTGGCGCAGCCGGATCGCGCGGGCGATGCCGTCGGCGAGGCCGCGGCTGTATTTCGGCGGCGCCGGCGGCGACATTGCGATGGCGGGGCTCAGCCCGGCCGAGCGCCACACCGCCCGCAGCGCGCCCAGCACCACCGTGGCGATGCCGAGCGCGCCCGAGACCGCGAAGGCGCCCGGGCTGGGCACGAACACGAGATAGGGAAAGCGGAAGAAATCGGCATAGAGCGCGGCCATCTCGCCGGCGAGCCAGGCGCCGGCGGCCCAGCCGATCAGCACGCCCCCGACGCCGATGCCGATGCTCATCTTCAGATAGTGCAGCGCCACCTGCCCGGTGGAATAGCCCACCGCCTTCATCAGTCCGATCTGCTGGCGCTCGAGCGCGATCAGCCGGCCGAGCACCATGTTCACCAGAAAGGCCGTAACGATGAGGAACACCGGCGGCAGGATCACCGCCATCGCCGCGAGCTGCTGGAGCTCGCTGTCGAGGAAGGCATGGGAAAGCTGCCGGTCGCGGCCATGGGCGCCCTGCCCGCCATAGGGCTCCAGCAGCCTGTCGAGCGCGGCGATTACCTCGGCCTCGCGGGCGTCGGGCGTGAGCTTCACGGCGACCTCGTTGAACGCGCCCTCCATGTCGAAGGCCTGCGCGGCGGCGGTGTGGCCCATCCAGATGATGCCGAAGCGCCGGTCGTCGGGGATCATGGTGCCCGGGCCCATGGTGTAGATGAACTCGGGGCTCAGCGCGGTGCCTGTGACGGTGAGGCTGCGCTTCTGCCCGTCGAGGATCGCCTCGAAGCTGTCGCCGGCGCGCATGCCGTGGGCCTCGGCGAAGGGTTCGGTGACGACCACCTCGTCAGGCCGCAGCGGGTCGGGGAAGTTGCCCGCGCGCAGGAGCGGGATGTTCAGGAGCGGCTCCCCGGCCTCGGGCAGCGAGATCAGCCGACCCATCGCGGGCTCGGCCATGCCGGCCATGTCGAGCACGACATACTCGCCGACCCGCCCCTCCACCTGCGCCACGCCGTCGATCTGCGCGATGTCGTCGATGAGCGCGCGCGGCGCCCGGGTGGTGGCGGCAAAGACGTCGGCGAAGCGGTTGCGCTCGTAATAGGCGTCACGGGTCTCGATCAGCGTGCGCTGGGTGCCGGTGGCGAGCACCAGCACCGCCACCCCGCAGGCGAGCACCAGCCCGATCGCCAGCGCCTGCGCCCAGATCCGGCGCAGGTCGCGCAAGAGCTTGCGGTCCAGCGCGCGCATGTCACCAGCTCACTTCGGCGGGGGCGATTCGGGTCTCGTTCTCGACGACATCGGCGATCCGGCCGTCGGCGAGGAACACCACCCGGTGGGCGATCTTCTGGATGCCGACGTTGTGGGTGATGATCACCGTCGCGGTGCCGAGCTCGCGGTTGACGTCGGCCAGGGCCTCCAGAACCGTAACCCCGGTCTTGCTGTCGAGCGCGCCGGTCGGCTCGTCGCACAAAAGCACCTCGGGCCGCTTGGCGATGGCCCGCGCGATCGCGACGCGCTGCTGCTCTCCGCCCGAGAGCTCGGCCGGAAAATGGTCGATCCGGTGGCCGAGGCCGGCGCGGTCGAGCGCCTCCTCGGGTGTCATCGGGTTTCGCGCGATCTCGGTGACGAGGGCGACGTTCTCGCGGGCGGTGAGCGAGGGGACGAGGTTGTAGAACTGGAAGACGAAGCCGATGTGGTCGCGGCGGAAGATCGTGAGCTCGGCGTCGGTGGCGCGGGTGATCTCGCGGTCGCGGAACAGGACGCGGCCCTCGGTG
>PUNI01000514.1 GCA_003551745.1 Paracoccaceae bacterium
CCGGCGCGCTGGGCGCCGCGGCCACCCTGGCCGCCCCGGCCGTGCACGCGCAATCGACCATCCGCTGGCGGCTGCAGACCTATGCCGGGGCCGCCCTCGGCGCGCAGGTGGCGCTGCCGGCGATCGAGGCGTTCAACAAGATCGCCGGCGACCGGATGCAGATCGACCTTTTCTATGCCGATCAGCTGGTGCCCACCGAAGAGCTCTTCCAGGCCATGGCGCGGGGCACCATCGACGCGGTGCAATCCGACGACGACTCGATGATGTCGCCCACCGCCGTCACCGTCTTCGGCGGCTATTTTCCGTTCGCGTCCCGCTATTCGCTGGACGTGCCCGCGCTCTTCGAGGATTGGGGGCTGAACGAGATCTGGGATGCGGAATACGCCGGCCGCGGCGTCAAGCACATCTCCGCCGGGGCGTGGGATCCGTGCCATTTCATCACGTCCACCCCGATCCGCTCGCTGGCGGATCTGGAGGGCAAGCGCGTCTTCACCTTCCCCACCGCCGGCCGCTTCCTCGCGCAGTTCGGCGTGGTGCCGGTGACCGTGCCCTGGGAGGATGTGGAGATCGCGCTGCAGACCCGCGAGATCGACGGCGTGGCCTGGTGCGGCATCACCGAGGCCTACGAGGTCGGCTGGGCCGACATCACCGGCTATTTCCTCACGAACAACATCTCGGGCGCCTGGATCGGGCACTTCTTCGCCAACATGGACCGCTGGGAGGAGCTGCCCGAGGATCTGCAGGAGCTGATGCGCGTCTGCTTCGAACAGAGCCACTACTATCGCCAGCACTGGTACTGGGCCGGCGAGGCGCGCCTGCGGGTGGAGGGCGACAAGCTCGAGCTCACCTCGATACCCGACGAGGAATGGGCCACGGTCGAACAGGCCGCGCGCGTCTTCTGGGACGAGATCGCCGCAGAGGGCGACGTGCAGGCGCAGGTGGTGCAGATCTTCCGTGACTACAACGCCGCGATGGACGAGGCCGGCCGGCCCTATCGCTATACCTGAGATCGGCCGACGCGGGCGCGGGCCATGGCGTCCGCCCCCCTGCGGCCTTGCCTGCCAACAGGACGGGAAGCCGGCGCGCGTGCTGCGCGCCGGCTCCACGAGGGACAGGGCGCGCCCCTGCAGGACGCCCGCGCGCCAGAACGAGACAAGAGGCTGACATGCCCGGAAACCTGAGTTTCGCCGAGCTTCAGGACGCCGTCGCCAGCGGCGCCATCGACACCGTGCTGGCCTGCGCCGTCGACATGCAGGGCCGGCTGATGGGCAAGCGCTTCCACGCCCAGCATTTCGTCGACCGCGCCTGGGAGGAGACGCACTGCTGCAACTATCTGCTGGCCACCGATCTGGAGATGTACACGGTGCCCGGCTATGCCGCGACCAGCTGGCAGGCGGGCTATGGCGACTATGTGATGAAGCCCGACCTCGGCACCCTGCGGCGGACGCCGTGGCTGGAAGGCACGGCGATGGTGCTCTGCGACATCCTCGATCATCACCACCACGCCGAGGTGCCCCACTCGCCGCGCGCGCTCCTCAAGGCCCAGACCGCCCGCCTGGAGGCGATGGGCTATCGCGCGATGATGGCGACCGAGCTGGAGTTCTACCTCTTCGAGAAGTCCTTCGAGGCGCTGCGCGCAGAGGGCTATCGCGACATGGCCCCGATCTCGGGCTACAACGAGGATTACCACATCTTCCAGACCACCAAGGAAGAGGCCGTGATGCGGGCGATCCGCAACGGCCTCTTCGGCGCCGGCATCCCGGTTGAGAACTCCAAGGGCGAGGCCGACGCCGGGCAGGAAGAGATCAACATCCGCTATGCCGAGGCGATGGAGACCGCCGACAACCATGTGATCGTCAAGAACGCCTGCAAGGAGATCGCCTGGGCCCAGGGGCGCGGGCTGACCTTCCTGGCGAAATGGAGCCACAACCGCGGCGGCTCCTCGGCCCACATCCACCAGTCGCTCTGGACGCTGGACGGCGCTCCCGCCTTCTTCGACCCCGCAAGACCGCATGGCATGTCGGACGTCATGCGCAGCTTCACCGCCGGCCTTCTCGCCCATGCCGCCGAGACCACCTGTTTCCTCGCGCCCTATGTGAACTCCTACAAGCGGTTTCAGCGCGGCAGCTTCGCGCCCACCCGCATCTGCTGGTCGGTCGACAACCGCACCGCCGGCTTCCGGCTCTGCGGCGAGGACAGCCGCGCGGTGCGTATCGAGGCCCGCATCGGCGGGTCCGACCTAAACCCCTATCTCGCCATGGCCGCGCTGATCGCCGCCGGCATCAGCGGCATCGAGCAGAACCTTGCGCTGGAGCCGCCGTTTTCCGGCGACGCCTATGAGGGCGACATCCCCCATATCCCGGGCAACCTGCGCGACGCCGCCGACCGGCTGGAGGGCTCGGCGATGCTGCGTGCGGCCTTCGGCGACGGCGTGGTGGATCACTACGTCCGGGCGGCGCGCTGGGAGCTCGAGGAATACGACCGGGTGGTGACCGACTGGGAGATCGCGCGCGGCTTCGAGCGCGCCTGAGCCACTTGCGGCGGCCCGCGCGCCGTGCTGACTGCGCGGCGAGGCTTTGCACGAAGGGGCACGGGAATGACGATGCTGCGATGCATCTCGCCGGTCGACGGTTCGATCCATGCCGAGCGGCCGGCCTTGCCGCCCGAGGCCGCCGCGGCGGTGGTGGAGAAGGCCCGGCGTGCGCAGCCGGCCTGGGCGGCGCGTCCGCTGGCCGAGCGGGTCGAGCTGGTCCGCGCCGGCACCGCGCGGTTGGGGGCCATGAACGACGAGATCGTTCCGGAGCTTGCCCGGATGATGGGCCGGCCGGTGCGCTCCGGCGGCGAGTTCGGGGGCGTGAACGAGCGCGTGGCCTACATGGGCGACATCGCCGAGGAAGCGCTCGCACCGATGGTGATCGAGGAGAGCGAGAGGTTCCGGCGCTTCATCGCCCGCGAGCCCCACGGCGTGGTTCTGGTGATCGCGCCCTGGAACTATCCCTACCTGACCGCGATCAACACGGTGGCGCCTGCGCTGATCGCCGGCAATGCAGTGGTGCTGAAGCACGCCACCCAGACGTTGCTGGCCGGCGAGCGCATCGCGCGCGCCTTCCATGAGGCGGGCGTGCCCGAGGAGGTGCTGGTCAACGTCTTCCTGGACCATGCCACCACAAGCGGGCTGATCGCCGCCCGCGCCTTCGGCTTCGTCAACTTCACGGGCTCGGTCTCGGGCGGCCGGGCGATCGAGCAGGCCGCCGCCGGCACGTTCACGCCGCTGGGGCTGGAGCTGGGCGGCAAGGATCCCGGCTATGTCGCCGAGGACGCCGATGTCGACTGGGCGGTGGACGGGCTCATGGACGGCGCGATGTACAACTCCGGCCAGTGCTGCTGCGGGATCGAGCGAGTCTATGTTCACGAAAGCCTCTTCGACGCCTTCGTCGAGAAGGCCGTCGCCTGGGCGCAGGGGCTGAGACTGGGCAATCCGCTCGACCCGGAGACGACGCTGGGGCCGATGGCCAACCGCCGCTTCGCCGATACGGTGCGCAGGCAGATCAGCGCGGCGGTGGCGGCCGGCGCGGTGGCGCATCTGCCGCCCGATCCGGCCGACGATGGCGGCTGCTATCTCGGGCCGCAGGTCCTCACGGGGGTGAGCCACGACATGCCCGTGATGCGCGAGGAGAGCTTCGGGCCCGTGGTCGGCATCATGCCGGTTTCGGGCGACGACGAGGCGGTCGCGCTGATGAACGACAGCCCCTACGGCCTGACGGCGAGCCTGTGGACGGCCGACCCCGACCGGGCCGAGGCGATCGGCCGGCGCATCGAGACCGGGACGGTGTTTCTCAACCGCGCCGACTATCTCGACCCGGCGCTGTGCTGGACAGGCTGCAAGGATACCGGGCGCGGCGGGGCGCTGTCTGTCATCGGCTATCACAGCCTGACCCGTCCGAAATCCTACCACCTGAGGAAGGCCAAACCATGAGTGCCGCCGAGACCCTGCGCGCCAACTGGTCCTATCCCACCGCGATCCGCTTCGGCGCCGGCCGCATCGCGGAAATCGGGGAGGCCTGCGCCAGCGCCGGCATCCGACGTCCGCTTCTGGTCACGGACCGGGGGCTCGCGTCGCTACCGATCACCGGCCGCGCGCTCGATCTGATGGACGCCGCAGGGCTGGGTCGCGCCCTCTTCGCCGAGGTCGATCCGAACCCCGACGAGAAAAACCTGGCGGCCGGGCTCGCGGCCTATCGCGCGGGCGGGCATGACGGGGTGATCGCCTGCGGCGGCGGCTCGGGCCTCGACCTGGGCAAGATGGTCGCCTTCATGGCGGGCCAGACCCGCCCCGTCTGGGATTTCGAGGACATCGGCGACTGGTGGACCCGCGCCGATCCCGCAGGCATCGCCCCGATCGTGGCGGTTCCCACCACCGCGGGAACCGGCTCGGAGGTGGGACGCGCCAGCGTGCTCACCAACTCCGAGACCCATGTCAAGAAGATCATCTTCCATCCGAAGGTGCTGCCGGCGCAGGTGATCTGCGACCCGGAGCTGACCGTGGGCATGCCACCCGCCATTACCGCCGGCACCGGAATGGACGCCTTCGCCCATTGCCTCGAAGCCTTCTGCTCGCCCCATTTCCACCCCATGAGCGCGGGCATCGCGCTGGAGGGGATGCGGCTGGTCAAGGACTACCTCCCGCGGGCCTTCGCCGACGGAACCGACATGGAGGCGCGGGCGCAGATGATGGCCGCCGCCGCCATGGGCGCGGTGGCGTTCCAGAAGGGGCTGGGCGCGATCCACGCGATCAGCCATCCGGTCGGCGCGCTCTATGGCACGCATCACGGCACCACCAATGCGGTGGTGATGCCGGCCGTGCTGCGCTTCAACCGTCCCGCGATTGAGGCCAAACTCAGCCGCGCCGGCGCCTACCTGGGCATCGCCGGGGGCTTCGACGGCTTCTGCGGTTTCGTCGACGCCCTGAACGCCGAGCTCGGCATTCCCACCGGCCTCGCGGCGCTCGGCGTGACGCGCGACCGCGTGCCGGATCTCGCCGTCATGGCGCTCGAGGACCCCAGCGTCGCCGGCAACCCGGTTCCGATGACGCACGAGAACACCCGCGCCCTGCTCGCCGACTGCCTCTGAGCGCCGTCACCGCCCTTCGGCCCGCATGCCCGTGAGCAATCCTGCCACCCGCCGCGCCCGACGGCGCCAGCGGCCGCGCAGCCAGCGCAGCCTCTGCTCGAGGCTCGGCGGGTTGACCGGGTAATCGAGCAGACGGGGTTCGAGCGCTTCGATCACGGCGCGTTGCAGCCGCCCGCTCTGCTGGTCCGCGGGATCCGGGGTGATCATGCCCGACAGGATGCGAACATGGTTGGCAGGATGGAGCACCACCGCCGGCAAGAGGTCATAGCCCAGCTCGATCGAAGCGCGCCACGCCGTCAGCCGCTGGTCGAGATAGAGTGCGGCGAGCCAGTCGAGCCCGTCCGGATGGGCGCCGCGCCAGGCTTTCCAGTCGTCAAGAGCGTCGGTCAGAGCGGTGGGACCGCACGTGACCTTGTTCACGCGCGCCCAGATCGCGGCCCCGCTGGCCGCCGAGAGATCGAGGTCGCCAAGTGCTTTCGGGTAACTGTGCTGTCGTCCTATCTCGAAGCATCCGGCCACGATCATGGCGTCGCCCGCCCGCAGGTAACGATAGGCGTCGCCGGGAAAGGTATGCGTCAGCGTCCAGTCCTCGAAGGCATCCGAGACCTGCGCCGCGAAGCGGTCACGCAGGGCCGGGTCGGGCTTTCGCAGCGCCAGGGCCTGATGGCGCAGGCCGAAGGCACGGCTGATGCGCCGGGCGACGGTTGCGTCGGTCGCGGGCTTGCCGACAAAGCGCAGCGTGACCGTCTCGAAAGGCAGGCCCGTGGCAAGGAACGCAGCAGCCACCGTGCGCGAATCGAGCCCGGCGGTCAGCGGCAGGAAGACAGTGCCGGGGATGCGCCGCCTCGCCTCCTCGGCAAAGCGGCAGAGCTCTTCGGCGATTGCGTCGCGGGCGGCCGCGAAGGAGGGCATCGGGCGGATGCCGTGATCGGCATGCACAACCGCAGCAGCGTCGAGGTCAATGGCCTGATCGCAGAAGGTCCGTCGCACGGCGCGCCAGCGCGTGGCGGGCGCCGGTATGAAGTTGATCGGGTGGCGATGTTCCAGAGGATCGGTGATGTCGTATGGAGGGACGGTGCCAAGGCTGCATTGCAGCGCGAGGGCAGGGTGCGAGGCGACGACCAGATCCTCTCCCGCACCGGTATGGAACAGCGCCAGAAGGCCCACGGGATCGTTGCGCAGAAGCGGCCAGTCGAGCGCCGCATAGCGCCCCGACCCGCGCCCGGTCGCGGGATCGACGCAGTATCGGTGGCCAAGCACCAGCCGACGCCGCTCCGGGCCGTCGCCATCGTCGACGTCCACCGGCAGCGCCCGGTGGGCCGAAAGCACCCAGCCGTCTGGCAGAGGGACGTGCCGCCAGGCGTCTCCTGACCCGAACGCCACGCGGGCCAAGACGAACTGCCGCTCGAAAGGGTCGGGCTCGATGGCTGCTCCCCCGTTTTCTCGTCGCGTGGCCGCAGCCGGCTCCCGGGCAAAAGGCTAGCAAGCGCCGCGCAGGACTGGCAAGCCGGATCGGTTGGCCGGGGACTGCCGGTCGGCCAGCCCGGAACCGGCGACGCACATTGCCAGGCGTTAAGGATCCGCGCGGCTGCCACCCGACGCCGGATGCCCCGCCTTTCCCGGAACCCGGCCGAGCCCAGCAGCCTGCGCGCTCAGCCACGCCCGGCCGCGGCGAGCGTCAGCGGGGCGGCCGGAGGACGGGCAAGGTCGGCCACCGAAAGCGGTTCGGCGGGGCGGGCGAGACGGTAGCGGGTCACCCAGTGCAGCCGATGCTGGGCGCGGGTGATGGCCACATAGGCCAGCCGCTTCCACAGCGCCACGCCACCCTCGCTGCGGCCGGAGAAGGCCGCAGCCCGGATGTCGGGGGCAAAGACCTGCACCTCGGGCCACTGGGATCCCTGCGCCTTGTGGATCGTCACCGCCGCGCCATGCAGGAACACCGCACCCATTCCGGCGGCAACCGGGATGAAGGGATCCTCGCTGTCGTCGGGATGCTCGATCTTGACGATGGAGGCAACGCCCACCTGCGGCTCCTCGGCGCCGATGACGTGCAGCCGGGCGAAGCCGTCGCGCTTGCCGGGGCCGAGATAGATCACCTGCGCGCCCTTGATCAGCCCGCGCGCCTCCAGATCGATGCGCCGCTTGCGGTTCTTCAGCGGCAGTTCCAGCCCGTCGCAGATCAGCGGCTCGCCGGGCAGCAGCTGGTCGGCCGGCGCGGCATGGGCGGCGCGGAAGG
>PUNI01000279.1 GCA_003551745.1 Paracoccaceae bacterium
CCCAGTGGGTCCAGTTGGCCCATCGGAGCCTGTTGGCCCAGTGGGTCCATCTGGTCCAGTCGGACCCGTAGGCCCATCTGGTCCCGTCGGCCCATCTGGCCCAGTGGGTCCAGGCGGGCCATCAGGGCCAGTGGGTCCAGCAGGACCATCGGGCCCCGTAGGACCATCCGGTCCAGTAGGCCCAGGGGGGCCATCTGGACCAGTAGGCCCAGTAGGCCCCGTCGGTCCATCTGGCCCAGTAGGTCCAGTAGGACCGGTTGGCCCATCAGGTCCAGTAGGACCCGTAGGACCCGTAGGCCCCGTTGGCCCAGTCTCCCCTGCTCCTGTCGGGCCTCTTTCTACTAATAAATCCCAATAGGCAGTAGCCACTCCTGGCTCTTGCCCTGTGCCAGCTTGAATACAAACATACCCAGAACCCTCGTGATGGACACAATCATTAACCTCATAAGGAGTGCCGCTTTGCCATTCGCCTTCCCAAGGATATTCAGTTCCGGTTGTTCCTGTTGGCCCCGTTGGTCCCGTCGGACCCGTCGGGCCAGTTGGTCCTGTAGGCCCCGTTGCTCCAGTTGCCCCCGTTTCTCCGGTTGGGCCAGTAGGGCCAGTAATGCTTTATCCAGTTGGTCCTGTAGGCCCAGTTTCACCTGCTACGCCTTGCTCTACCAATAAATCCCAGTAAGCCGTAGCTACTCCTGGTTCTTGTCCTGTGCCGGCCTGGATGCAAATATATCCTGAGCCCTCATGGTGGACACAGTCGTTTATTTCATAAGGAGTGCCGCTATCCCAGGCTCCTTCCCAAGGATATTCCGTGCCTGTTGGCCCAGTAGGCCCAGTAGGGCCATCAGGTCCTGTCGGACCTGTCGGTCCAGTCGGACCAGTTTCTCCAGCACCTGTGGGTCCTGTCGGACCTGTCGGTCCAGTCGGACCAGTGGGGCCGGTTTCTCCTGCTCCTGTTGGCCCTGTTGGGCCTGTCGGACCAGTCGGTCCAGTCGAACCCGTAGCCCCTCCTGTTGGCCCTGTCGGACCAGTAGGGCCTGTCGGACCAGGGTTGCCAGTCGGACCAGGATTACCAGTCGGACCAACAGCTCCAGTTGGGCCATCTGGGCCAGTCCCTCCAGTCGGACCGGTCCCTCCAGTCGGACCCGTTGGTCCAGTTGCTCCTGTCGGACCAGTCGCGCCAGCAGGACCAGTGGGGCCAGTAGGGCCAGTCGGTCCTGTTGGCCCAGAAGGAGAAGCGGCTGCCCAGCTTAAGCCACTCGGAGCCGATGTATCAGCATAAAGACCCTGGCCATCAACGCCAGGGCCAAGGATTGTCCAGTTAGTCCCGTCTCCAACATATAAAGACCCCGCCGCCGGAGCCATAGCAGACAAAGCCTGAACCCACGCTACTTCAGGTGTAGTTAGCTGTTGTGCAGGGAAACTGCGAAAATTGACAAACGCCATATTAGTTTACTCTGTCTGGGCGTCTTCGGTATCAGTTGGTTGTTTGTTTGGGGCTGTCTCTTCTTGGGGAAGGGGCGCTATGTCCCGAAATCCCAAACTGATTTTAATTTTAATTATTCGCTTAAAAAGCTTGGAAAACCAATTCTCCGGATAGAGTCTTGGGATGAGGTCTATTTGTTCTTCTTTCAAGATTTGGGAAATGCGCTGGCTGGCGCGGTTTGCCCTCTCCTGAAATGAGATATTTTCAGGTGTGCTCATATTATTTATGTTAATGATACCCCTGTGCTTAATATAATGCTTGGTTTAGTTGTTGTCAAGGTTGGCGTATTGTTTGAAGATGGCCAGGTATTCGGGCTTAATGCGCTCCTCCATTATGGACAGCTCCTGAGCCCAGTCTATTAACTCCCTCTCCCTATTTTCGACCTCTTTTCTATATCTTTTAATATCGTCAATCTTTGCCAACCAGCTTTGGTGTTCTTTTTTTGCTTGGGTTATTTCGTTTTGCTCTTTTTCTTTTTCTCTAAGAAGGAGGACTATTTCTTTTTTGATATTCTGTGCGTTGAGCAGTTTTTGGCGTGCTTTTTCTAAGTCTTGCTCGTGTCTTTCTCTTGACTTTTCTGCTGATTTTATGTCTGCCTTGATGCCATTTAGGGTTTGTTTTCTTTGGTTGATTTTGTCTTGTAGCGCCTCTATCTGTCCGGCAATTTCTTCTCTGTGCCGAAAATATGTGTTGTTTTCATGCTCCACTTGCTTCTTAAGAAGCTCTCTCTTCTTCTGGAGCCTAGACACTTCCTGTTTTAGGGCGTTTTGTTTGGCTGACAATTCGTCTATTATTTTGTTCTCCCGACCAGAAATCTCCGCATAGCGTTTATGCGTTTTATCTATCTCTCGGAGAACTTTGTCCCTCTCGGCGTGCTTGTCCTCAATCTCTCGGATTAAGGAGGCCAGCCTTCTTGAGAAAACGACACATTGCTTCTCCAAAATACGGTCAGCTTTCTTCGGAGCTGACTTCTCCATCTCAGTTAGTCCTTAATCCGAGAGTGCACTCGATAGTAGAGTCGGTGTTATCGGCTCCACCACCATTTATTGTGACTTTCAGGGAGCGAATTGCGCCGATGGGAAAGTGCCAAGTCTTGCGACCGTCACTATCGAGAACATGCTCTAACGTGTGCAGGGTAATTACCCCAGCATCCCCGATAGAATCAGTCTCTTCGTGCCAGTCGTCATCACCAGGTTCCGCCAAGTGAGAGGTGTAGATTTTGATGGTCACATCGTCAAGGTTTCCCTCTGTATAGTCAATATACAGAGTTCCCTGTGTGGCACTGGCTGGGTCAGCCAGATTGTCAGTCTTATCTGCTCCACGAAGGACAATCAAGTCTGTCTCGATGAGAGGCACTGGGTCAGCCGAGCGCGTAATCTTGTCAAATGCGCCCAAATATTCTACTGCTTTAGGCATAATCGTGGGATATTACTTATGAGCCAATCTCTGGTGCGCCACCAGCCCTCTCTCAGTGTCAAAACTCTTCTTGCAGGTTTCACACTTATAGGCTTTCTCTTCTGGCTCTGGCTCCTCCGCCGGCTCTTCTTTGGGCTCTTCCTTTGGCTCTTCTTTGGGTTCTTCGACCTTTGCTTCAACCTTCTTTTCAACAGGTTTCTCGGCAGGCTTCTCTTCAACTCTCTCCAGCGCACCGTTGGCAATCACCATATAAAGCGCAGCCTGGTCATCAGCCAGAAGGCTTGAAGTCTCGCCGGCGGCGACAAAGAACTCTCCAAAGCGGAAATCTTTATTGGTCTTGTTTTTGAGTCTTACCATGTCTTTGTCGTTAATTACACACGAAGCATAATCACTCTAACTTGAGCGGCATCAGCACCACCAGGAACGGCGTCAAGGCGAACGATAACATCATCGCCATCAACTTCAGCCGAACACAATCTGGAGTTTCCAGTATTAGCCGTAAAATATGCAGCCAAAGGATATTCTCCGTTTTCAGCGGCATCCGTCAGTGTCTGGGTATCTTCATCGTGAGCGAAGTCCACATCGTGGGTAAAGACGACAAGGCTTCCCTGCCCGACGCCCTGGACTCGCCCTGTGGCGGAAACCCAGATGGGTACATCATTGAAATCCATCAAACCATCCTGAGTGGCAAACGGAAGACCATTGCTCCAAAGAATACCGTGACCAGATTCATCGTGGTCGATTTGAAGCTCGTCAACATTAGTTATTCTAGGCATAACATTAAGTTAATTTTCGTTGGGGGTTTTTTGAGTAGAACCCCCAAAACTACAAGGAGGATTAAGGAGCTTTAGACTCCTGCGTTCCCGACAATTCCGCGATAGTCCTTAGCACCCACCTTGTGGTTGAATTCGACGTCATGGACAAAAGCCTTTCTGTCGTCATCAAACCAAGTTTCAGCAGTGATGGGCTTAAAGATTTCCTCGGTCAGAGGAGAATTCATACCATCAACAATGAACCAGGCGGTGTTGCTTCCCCCGTGAGCAGCGCTCAAGTGGGCAGAACTAACCAGAGTCCAGCCAACACCATACCATACGTTGATGGCATTGTTGGCTGTCTGCGGCTCAAGTTCCGTTTCAAGAGTTTGCTTCGCAACGCGCACCAAAGAGGGAGGAACGACCATGAATTTCTGGCCGCCACCCATTGGCATAGGCTCGCCCATATCGTCCACTTGGTTCTGGAGAGCCAATACCATGGCCTCAACAGAAACAGTGGTGATAGCAGACGGGCCAACCAGGTTGCTATGAGTGTTTCCAACTCTATCAGGGTGGTCGTTAGCGACTAAGGCAGTTGCACCGGCGGCAACATCTCCATAATCGAACAAGTGAGAAGCAGTAACGGCAGCGAAAGCTTGGTTAAAGCGGTCAAACTTGTTGGATGCACGGGTGTTGACATAGGCGTATTGAAGCTTGGAAGCCTCTTCCAACGCCTTGGTGTACTGTGCGTCGCGACGTTCCACTGATTCGCGGGAAACGACAATTCGGCGAGCAAACTTGAAAGGCTCAGCCCGAGTTAAGTACGTAGGATGGTACTGAGTCTCGGGAAATCCTGCAAGCTCTTCAGTCGGCAGCAAGCGGCTAACGCCAGTCGTACCAAGATACTCGATACGCTGTTGTCCGCCCCTATCGTTCTCGGCGAACAAGCCACCAACCTTAGAAGTAGCGTCCAAGTACACGTTGGTTTCATACGCACCAACTTGCTTTTGAGCCTGGTCAACCACCTCTGCAAACTCGGCACGAATTCCACGAAGGAAAATGTCGATGTTTCGAGTAGTAATAGGCATATTACGCTAAATCTACAGCTCTGCGGATTTTGACGCGCACCCTTCGGGAGCCGACAGCTTCTCCTGGCATTAAGCCAAGCGAGAACACCTTTCGGAGACCGGCTGGGTCTTGGTTGTGCTCAGACTCATCAATGAGACTGGCAGTTGCCATCTGGAAAAAGCGATTACCAAAGGCCGAGTTTCCAGTTGTCCCAGAATCATCGTCAAGCAGTCCCTCTAACTCAAGATTCCTAGTAATAGGAATATAAATCAGCTGGACACCATCAGCATTGCCATCAGGGATAACAATACTGGGTCGGGCAGCAACGTTCGGGTCGCTACCAAAGCCGACGACTTCTCCATCAGGACCAGACCAACCGATAACAACCCCCGCAAGGCGGTCGTTGTCAGCGATAACAGCCGCACCGGCATTATCCGAGTCCACGGTAACCTGTCCCCCGTCGATAGCGACACAAAGGTCTCCAACGAACACTTGTTCGTCAGCACCTGCGCCAGTATCGTAGGTCGCACGTCGTGTTTGAGCCTCTCGTAAATCTACGAGTGGTCTATACATTTATCAGCAGTAGTTTGAGTGAATTGAGAGTCACGACCGTTGAAAGACTATTAGATTTTGCCTTCCTTCTTCAGCTGAGCGTATTTGGCGATAGGCATTCCTGCCCAGCGCGCCGCCTCGTAATCCTCCTTAGACAGAGGCACGTCAGCGTCAGGGGAAGCAGACTCTGGGGCAGAGCCCCCAGCTGCTCCCGAGCTAGACATAGAAGCTGTGTACGCGTCGGCACCCTCACTCAGGCGTCGATGTTCTTGCTCTAGGGCGAGATACTTCTCGGCGTTGAGTTGAACGTGCGCTCGGCGCAAATCCTCATATATCTTCTGCTCGGTAACTGAACCTGAATCGTGTTTCGAGAACACTTTGGTTAAAGTCTCAAGGGCTTCGGGCTTATCATAGCCGAACTCCTTAGCAATTCTAAGTTTAGCGCTTTCAAGATTTTCCTCTCGGAGCTTTTCAACCAGAGTTTTGTCAATGTCCCTCTTTTCGGTACGCAACGCATTGATATTGTCCTTAATGCGCTGCTCCTCCTTTTTAAGGGCATCAACTCTCTTCTGGTTCTTCTTAGCCCCATCATCTCCAAGCTCTCGCTGTTCGGCTTCTATCGAAGCCTGCTTAGTTTCAAGCTCTTGGATGATTTCGCTCCTATCAGGGCTTTCACTACCACCTTCGGGTTTAGAGACTTCATCAGGCGTGGTCTCCTGAATGTCGTCTTTGGTCTCTGCTTCTGGCATATTTTAGTAGATGTTTTTACCGCCTACGCCCGTTATGGTCGGCGACACCTTGGCGTTACAACACCCGTATATTATTTTTGTTTCCACACCATCGTTAACCAGCGATGGGTTGTCTAACTATAATGATAATCTCAGTGGTTGTCAAACTGGAGGCATCATTGGTCCGCCCATTGGCTCTTCCATCGGCGGGCCCATATCCAAGCCTTCCGTCCCAGCATCAGCCGAAATGATGTCAAAGTCAGCCGTAGTCACTCCGTCACGCTCTTCCTTTTTAGCCATCCTAACACGGACAACAACATCATATTCCTGCCCCTCTTCCCAATCACCGACTTGAGGCAAGTCCAGGGCAGAAAAAGTAATGACTCCAACCCCCTCTGGGGCTTCAGCTGGAATATCCTCGGGGGCGGTCTCAAAATCCATGACCTCCTCTGGGTCAGGCATAAATGGTGTTTCAGGCATAATTACTTTTTAATTACTTGTTTCGCCCTCTCTAAGAACTCTGCTCGACTAGGCAGCTCCTTCGGGGGCTCTTCCTCTTTAATCTGGGGGATAGCCGGACCGGCCCTGTCTAGGGCTTGGTAATACCGATTCTCGAATATCTGTCCCTTAATAAAGTCACTTGATACGCTGGCAATTATACTGCCTTTTAAGAGATTCAGCTCTCTTCGCTTGAACCAGTGTTTAAGCTCAGGCGTGCGGTGAAATACATTCTGCCAGATAGCATTGCTGGCCTCCATATCGGGGTTTAGCTCGGTCTCTCTCTTAAAGATTTCTTCCCAGAGTTTTTGTGTTGAATAAAATTTTAGAAACATATTTTAGAATATTTGTTGGACGTCTGGTACTCGTTGCGGGCCAGCCCCTTCGTCTCGGGCTTGTTGCCCTTGGGCCCCATACATTTGCCCTCTTAACCCTTGGTTGAACCTGTTGAGCTCAGGCAACCCACCCGGAACCTGTTGCTGTTGCGGGGAGGGGGTCTTTTGAACACCGAACCTTTCCATCTCATATTCGCCCAGTAGCTCGTCAGGCATGATGTCAGCGGGGTTCTCCCTCATCTTCTCAATGTTGCGATAGGCTAGTTTCTTGGGGTCAACCAATCCGGTCTGCCCAAATAGGTTCATCATCATAATAGACCAGTCCATGAACAGGGCTTGTTCGCCTTCGGGGGTTAGTTCTTCATCGAAGGCAATCTTAATGTCGAAGCTCAAGTCGCGCAGCTGTTTGGGAGTTACCTCGATAATCTCTACCTTTTCCTTTTTAAGGAGGGACTTCATCACCGCTTCTTCTTGTAAATCCTTGCCAGGCTTGGGCTTCTCGGTGATACGC
>PUNI01000512.1 GCA_003551745.1 Paracoccaceae bacterium
CGACGCGGACGGTGGCGGCAAGGCCCTCCTCGGCCAGCACCATGTCCTCGGGGCGGATGGCGAAGTCGATCCGGCTCTTGCCGGCGGCGGGCCCGGCAAAGCTCCGGCCGGCGACCTGCCATTGCCCGTCGCCCAGCCGCTCGGCAGGCAGGAAGTTCATCGGCGGGTTGCCGATGAAGCTCCCAACGAAGCGGGCAGCCGGGTTGCGGTAAACTTCGACGGGATCGTCGGCCTGCACGATGTAGCCGCCGTTCATCACCGCGATGCGGTCGGCCAGGCTCATCGCCTCGACCTGGTCATGGGTGACGTAGATGGTGGTGGTCTTCGATTCCGCGAGCACCCCCTTGAGTTCAGCCCGCATCTCGAGCCGCAGCAGCGCGTCGAGGTTCGACAGGGGCTCGTCCATCAGGATCACGTCGGGCTCCATCGCGAGCGCGCGGGCCACCGCCACCCTCTGGCGCTGGCCGCCCGAGAGCTGGCCGGAGTAGCGTTTCAGGAGCTGCTCGATGTGCATCAGCTCCGCCGTGCGGGTGACGCGGCGCTCCACGTCCCTTTGCGGAACCTTTGCCATGCGCAGCCCGAAGGCGATGTTCTCGAAGACGGTGAGATGCGGAAACACCGCGTAGTTCTGAAAAACCATCGCGATCCCGCGCGACCGCGGCGGCAGCTGGTCCACCCGCCGGTCGCCGATCCAGACCTCGCCCTGGCTCGGCGTCTCCAGCCCCGCGATGATCCGCAGAAGCGTGGTCTTGCCGCAGCCCGAGGCGCCGAGCAGCACCATGAACTCCTGGTCGCGGATCGTCATGTCCACCGAATGGAGCGCCGTGAACGTCCCGAAGGACTTGGCGACGCCCTTGATGCGGATCTCGGCCATGGGCCCCTCCCTAGCGGTTGGCGATGCCCCACATCGCGAAGAGATACTTGCGCACCGCGAAGATGAAGATCAGCGCGGGCAGGACGAGCGCCGCGCCGCCGGCGAACTTCAAGGGCAGCGGCGAGACGTTGAGCGACTGAAGAAGAAACGCCGTCAGCGTGCGGTTCTGGATCGTCAGCACGGCGGCGGCGAAGACCTCGTTCCACGAGATCACGAAGGCGAAGATCGCCGAGGCCGCGATTCCCGGCGCTGCGAGCGGCAGCACCACCTTCACGAAGGCCTGGATGCGGGTGCAGCCGAGGGTCCAAGCGGCCTCCTCCAACTCGACCGGGATGCCGGAGAAGAGCGAGAAGGTGATCAGCACCGCGAAGGGCAGCGCCAGCATCGCGTGCACCAGCGCGAGGCCGAGGATCGAATCGTCGAGCCCGGTGCGGATGAACAGCACCGCGAGCGGCAGCGCCAGCAGCGGCAGCGGGAAGGCGCGGGTCATGATGACGAGGAAACGGAACGCCTCCTTGCCGGGAAACTCGAAGCGCGACAGCGCATAGCCCGCCGGCGCGCCGAGCCCGATCGAGATCAGCATGGTCAGCGTCGCGACCCGCACCGAGTTCCACAACGCCTCCAGTACACCCTGGAACTGGAAGAAGAAGGTCAGCGAGGAGAGATCGAAGGAGGGCCAGAAGCGCTTTGGAAAGGCGTTGACCTCAGCAGGCGAGGAGAGCGCGTTGACCATCAGCAGATAGATCGGCACCAGCACCCAGAGCACGAGCAGGACGATCCCGGTCCACAGCACCCAGCGGCCGGCCCGGCGCACGTCGGGCGCGGCGGCGGCGGCCAGCGGATCGGCGGCGGGGGTGGCGACGGTCATATCCGGGCCTCCTTCGGCACGTGCAGCAGGCGCAGGATGACGATGGTGAAGGCGACCGAGAGGCCGAGGATCACCATGGCATAGGCGGCGGCGACGCCGCGATCCTGCAGGGTGAACTGCCAGTTGAAGGTCTCGCCCATCAACACCGGGAAACTGGTGCCGCCCAGAGCCACCACCACGGCGAAGACCTCGAAGGCCATCAGCACCCGCAGGATCAGCGCGGTCTGCAGCGAGGGCCGCAACAGCGGGAAGGTGACCTTGGTGAAGCGCTGCCAGCGCGAGGCGCCGAAGACCTCGGCGGCCTCGTTGTATTCCTTGGGGATCAGGCCCATGCCGGCGACGATGATCACCATCATGATCGCGGTGGCCCGCCAGATCTCGGCCAGCGCGATGGCGATGAACACCATCAGCAGGTTGTCGAAGCCGAGAAAGAAGATCGGCCGGTCGATCAGGCCGAAGAACGACAGCATCGAGTTCAGGAACCCAGACTGGGTGAAGATCGCCAGCCAAATCAGCCCGGCCGCGAGGTCGGAGATGCCCAGAGGGATCGCGAAGATGTAGAGGATCGTGGTGCGCCCGGCCTCGATCTTCGAGACCATGGTGGCCATCGCAAGCGCCATGATGAGCTGCAGCGGCACCACCACGGCCGTCAGCAGGATGGTGTTCCAGAAGGCGGTGGAAAAGCGCCAGTGGCCGACCATGCGCTCGTAGTTTGCCAGCGTCCACTCGCCGCCGCGGGTGAAGCTTTCGACCACCACCAGGCCGAAGGGGTAGAGGAAGAAGACCATCAGGAAGAGGGTCGCGGGAAGCAGCAGCAGATATGGCAAGGCCCGTTGCATCGGCGCACCTCACGGGGCTGTCGGGGCACGCGGGGCGCCCCGGCGGGGGTGGTCGGAGACGGGACCCCGGCCGCGGCAGGGCGGCCGGGGGCGGGCGTCGGGCGTCAGTTCACCGGGCAGGCGCCCTCGGAGGGCGCGTCCGGCGCCCAGCACGGAGCGTCGGCCTCCTCCATGATCGCGCGCAGGGCGGCGGCCTGGTCATCGAGCACGGCGGCGATGTCCTGCCGGCCGAGGATGATACGCTCGAAGGCGTCGGCGTAGATCGCGTTGAACTGGCCGCCCAGCGTGCCGAGCCCCACCGGCAGCAGCGAGGGCATCGCGTCCGGTGCCCCGGTCATCGCCGCGATCGCCGGGCCGAAGGCGCGCACCGAGGCGGGCATGTCGTCGGGCAGGTCCACCTCCACCACCGGGAAGAAGTTGGTGGCCCGCAGCGTGGCGATCTGGGTCTCGGGCTGGAGCATGTAGTTCACCAACTCCATCGAGGTCTCCATGTCGGGAGCGGTGCTCGGGATCGCGACCCCCGCGATCACGGGCATGAAGGCGCGGCCCTCGGGGCCGGCGGGAGCCGGGAAGGCCACGAAGTCGTCCGGCATCTGGTTGAAGGCATCGGCCAGCCGCGCGGTGTGGTCGAAGGCCACCCAGACGTCGCCGGAGATCAGCGGCTCCTGCATGAAGTTGTAGCTGACCGAAGCCGGGTTGGCATGGCTCCACAGCTCGCGGAACGCCTCCCAGGCCGCGACCGCCGCGTCCGAGCGGAACTCGGTGACCATCGAGCCGGTGTAGGAGGGCAGCATGTAGCCCTGGAAGAAGCGGTGCTTCAGCCCCTGCGGCCCGGCCGGGAAGCCGAAGCGCGGCTGGCCGGTTTCCTCGGCCATGGTGCGCGCCCAGGCGATCAGTTCGTCATAGGTCAGCGCGTCGAGATCGGCGCCCTCGGGCAGGTAGTCGAGCGCCTGGCGGTTGGCGGCCATCAGGAAGGTCGCCTGCATCCAGGGCGCGTATTTCTGCTCGTCGGTGCCGAGCCGGCCGAGCTCGAGCAGACCATCGGGGATGCCGGCGATATCGGCGCCCGAGAGATCGACGAGGTCGCCCGCGAGCGGGGTCAGGTCGCCGTGCAGCGCCCCCAGCACCGCGATCGTGCCCGAGCCCGACGACAGCTCGGCCTCGAGCCGGGTGAGCCAGGGCCCACCGTCGGAGGCCTGGAACGAGACGCCGCCGGGAAAGCCCGCCAGCACCTGCTCGCGCATGGCCTGGGTCTCCTCGATGGGCTGGGCCTGGGTCGACCAGAACAAGGGCTCGGCCAGCGCCGGCGCCGAGAGCGCCAGCACGGCTGCCGAGGCGGTGGCGAGAGCCTTGGGGTTCGTGTGCTTCATGGTGTCCTCCCTGATCTGAAGCATGACGTGGCGGTGGTGGCGGTGGTGGCGGGGCGGGGCGGGGCGGGACCGTGCGAGGCCCTCAGCACCGGTTTGGCCCGGATCAGCCGCGTCGGCGGCTCGGCCGGGCGGTCGCGGATGAGGGTTACGAGGATCTCGGCGATCTCGGCGGCGCAGGCCCCGATACGGGCGTCGAAGGTCGTCAGCCCCGGCGGCGCGAAGGCGGCGGGCGGGGTGTTGTCGAACCCCACCACCGACAGGTCGCGGGGCACCACGAGGCCGGCCGCGGCGGCTGCCTGCAGAAGCTCGATCGCCAGCCCGTCGAAAAGCGCGATGACGGCGGTTGGCCGGGGCGTCTCGTGCACCAGCCGCGCCACCGCCTCCGCCCGGCGGGCGGGGTCGTAGCGTGGGGTGGTGACGGTGCGCAGCCGCACCTCGGGATCGCCGCGCCGGGCGATCGCGGCGCGCAACCCTTCCTCGCGCAGGCGGCGGAAGGTCATCGGCTCGTCGATGGTCAGCAGCGCGAAATCGCGGTGGCCGAGATCGTGGAGCATCTCGAACGCCTCGGTGAAGGCGGCCGCGCCGTCGGTGTCCACCCAGGCATAGGGCGCCGGCGGATCCATGAGCCGGCCATGCGCGACGAAGGGCACACCGCGCGCGATCAGCAGGTGCAGCCGGGCGTCGTCCTCCGCGATGCGGCTGACCACGAAGCCGTCGACGCGCCCGGCGTCGATCAGCGTGCGCAGGATGCGCTCCTCGGGGGTGTCGCGGGGCACGGTGGCCAGCACCAGATCCATGCCATGGACGCTGAGCCCCTCGCTGAGCCCGGCAACGAACTCGCCCAGAAACGGGTCGGTCAGGCCGCGCCCGCGCAGGGGCAGCATGAGCCCGGCGACACCGGTGCGCCCGGAGGCGAGCGCCTGGGCCGCGCGGTTGGGCACATAGCCCAGTTCCTCGGCTGCCTGCGCCACCCGCTCGCGGGTCTTGAGGGCGATCTGCTCGTGCCCGGCCAGCGCGCGCGACACGGTGGCCACGGAGACACCGAGGCTCTCGGCGACATCCCTGAGGGTGCGGCCCTTTTCCACGCAGAACTCCTCCCGAGATGCAGATTTATAGCGCTTCAACCCGCAGCGCAAGCGCTTTAACCCACTGATCCGATTGCTGCGGCGCAGCAAGCCGGAAGAAGCCGGTTGCGCCGGCACCGCCGAGGCGGCACAAGCGACACACCCGCTGCAAGGATGAGGTTTGGCCCGTGACGTCCCCCAACGGCTCGCCGCCCCGGCGCCTGCGATCCCGCGCCTGGTTCGACACGCCCGAGAACCCCGACATGACCGCGCTCTATCTCGAGCGCTACATGAACTACGGGCTGTCGCGGGAGGAGCTGCAGTCGGGCAAGCCGATCATCGGGATCGCCCAGACCGGCTCGGATCTCTCGCCCTGCAACCGCCACCACATGGTGCTGGCCGAGCGCGTGCGCGAGGGCATCCGCGAGGCCGGCGGCATCGCGCTGGAGTTTCCGGTCCACCCGATCCAGGAGACCGGCAAGAGGCCCACCGCCGCGCTCGACCGCAACCTCGCCTATCTCGGGCTCGTCGAGGTGCTCTACGGCTATCCGATCGACGGGGTGGTGCTGACCATCGGCTGCGACAAGACCACGCCCGCGCTTCTGATGGCGGCGGCGACGGTGAACCTGCCCGCGATCGCGCTGTCGGTGGGCCCGATGCTGAACGGCTGGCACAGGGGCGAGCGCACCGGCTCGGGCACCGTCGTCTGGAAGGCGCGGCAGATGATGGCGGCGGGCGAGATCGGCTACGAGGAATTCATCGAACTCGTCGCCTCCTCGGCTCCGTCCACGGGCTACTGCAACACCATGGGCACGGCGACGACGATGAACAGCCTTGCCGAGGCGCTGGGGATGCAGCTGCCGGGATCGGCCGCGATCCCGGCGCCGCACCGCGAGCGGGCCGAGATGGCCTGGCGGACGGGGCGGCGGATCGTCGAGATGGTGCAGGAGGATCTGAAACCCTCCGACATCCTCACCCCGGCGGCATTCCGCAACGCCATCGTGGTGAACTCGGCGATCGGGGGCTCGTCGAATGCGCCCATCCACATCACCGCCATTGCGCGGCACATCGGGGTCGATCTGCCGCTGACCGACTGGCAGACCCACGGCCACCGTGTGCCGCTGCTGGTGAACCTTCAGCCGGCCGGCGAATACCTGGGCGAGGATTTCCACCACGCCGGCGGCGTGCCGGCGGTGGTGCACGAGCTGATGAAGGCGGGGCTGATCGTCGAGGAGGCGCCGACCGTCAATGGCCGCAGCATCGGCGAGAACTGCCGGAACCGGCCGGTGCAGGACGCCCGCGTGATCCGCCCCATCGACGACCCGCTGAAGACCGATGCGGGATTCGTGGTTCTGGCCGGCAATCTCTTCGACAGCGCGATCATGAAGACGAGCGTGATCAGCGAGGCGTTCCGCGCGCGCTTCCTCGCCAATCCCGACGACCCCGACGCCTTCGAGGGCCGCGCGGTGGTGTTCGACGGGCCCGAGGACTATCACGCCCGCATCGACGATCCGGCGCTGGAAATCGACGCGCAGACGCTTCTCTTCATGCGCGGCGCGGGGCCGATCGGCTATCCCGGCGCGGCCGAGGTGGTGAACATGCGCCCGCCCGACTACCTGATCCGGAAGGGCGTCGAGAGCCTGCCCTGCATCGGCGACGGGCGGCAATCGGGCACCTCGGGCTCGCCCTCGATCCTGAACGCCTCGCCCGAGGCGGCGGCGGGCGGCGGGCTCGCGCTGCTGGTCACTGGCGACCGGGTGCGGATCGACCTGCGCAGGGGCACGGCCGACATCCTGATCCCGGAGGAGGAACTGGCGGCACGCCGCGCGGCCCTGGCCGCGGCGGGCGGCTTCCCCTACCCCGCCCACCAGACCCCCTGGCAGGAGATCCAGCGCGGCATCGTCGACCAGCTGGGCTCGGGCATGGTGCTGAAACCAGCCGTCGACTACCAGCGCATCGCGCAGGAAAAGGGCCTGCCGCGCGACAATCACTGACGGTGGCGCGGCCCCTGCCCCGCCCTCGCCGCGCGGCGTTCGCGCAGGAAGATGAACAGCCCCGCAGCGACGATGATGGCTGCACCGGCGAGCATCATCGCCCGCGGCACATCGCCGAAGATGAGCCAGCCGAGGATGACCGCCCACAGCAGTAGCGTGTACTGCATGGGGGCCACCACCGCCGCATCGGCGAGCTTCAGAGCCCGCACCACACACAGATGCGCCGCCATCGCCACAACGCCCAGCAGCGCCAGCAGCCCCCAGTCGGCCGCAGTGGGCGCCACCCAGCCCGCCGGCGCCAGCACCAGCCCGGCCAGCAGCGCACC
>PUNI01000516.1 GCA_003551745.1 Paracoccaceae bacterium
ATCGGTCAGTGGGCCTCGGCGTATTTTTTTGTGTACTTTCTGGTGTGGATTCCGCTGTTGGCTCGCGTGGAGCCATGGTTGTTGACGCGCCACCACGGACGATAGCGCTTGGACCGCGCCCGTCCGACGGGGGGAAGGGCAGCGCCCTCCCCCCTCGCGCTTGGAATCCGGGGGGAATCCCCCCGCCTCGTGGAGTATCGCCAAGGGGTAAGGCATCGGTTTTTGGTACCGACACGCAAAGGTTCGAATCCTTTTACTCCAGAGCCGCTGCTTGGGCCAACAGACGTGCCACCGCGTGCACCTGTGGCAGATCCTCGGCGGAACCCCACAGGGGGTAGGTCCAAGGAGACGCCGCAAGGGACGCGGAGCTCGCGACACCCCAACCCACCGTGGGCACCAGAGCCGCTTGGGCCTCGCGGCGCAACACCTCGGTGCCGCGCGGATGAAGCGCAATCACCAGCTCCGGTCGCCCCGCGCGGGGATGCCACCCGCGCCAACGGCGGTGCAACCGCGCCAAGCGCGGGGAAGGTACCGCTTCGCGCCAGGGCAATCCACGGCGGTAGGCCTGCAAGCTGCCCGACACCTGCTCCCAATTGGTGCACAACCCCGCAGGCCAGGGACCCCACAGCGCACTTTGTCCGCTGTGCTGCGCGCAGGCAAACACCAAGGCGCGGTGCTCGGGGAGGGCACTGTACCACAGCACGTGGGTCCGTCCTTCCAAGGCGCGTAGAAGGCGCGCCACGCGGGCCGCACTGCGCTGCAAAGCGGCGGCTTCGCCCATCCAAGGTCCACCCTGGCGAAGCAGGGTCCAGGGGGAAGCGCGAGGATCGCGCGCTGGAGACGCGTGAAGGGGCGAGTGCATCTCGGGAAGGCTTTCGTGTGCATTCCGATCGATCATGGGGGCAGGTTCCTTTCTCCGTGTTCCCGGCACATCCTCGAGAAAAGGATACGTGCGAGGACCATTGCAAGCGCAAAGCGCAATGTTGGGTTCGGATAGCTCAGTTGGTAGAGCGAAGGATTGAAACTCCTTGTGCCGGTGGTTCGAGTCCACCTTCGAACAGGGTTCGAATGTGCCTTCGACGGGGGATTCGAACCCGTCTTCGAACCGAGAGAGAGAGGCCACACCATGTACCTCTGCGTCGTGACCCTGCCCCTGTGGGGATTCCTCCTCGCGGCGGGCGCGGGGCGCTGGTTGGGCGGACGAGGCGCCGCCCTCCTGACTACGGGGGGAGCCATTCTCGGGTGGATCCTCTGCTGCGTGCTCTTCTACGAGGTGGCGCTGTGCGGAAGCCCCTGCTTCCTGACCTTGGCACCCTGGGTGCAGTGCGAACTCTTCGACGCCACCTGGGGCTTTTGGTTCGATTCCCTCACCGTGGTGATGTTGGTGGTGGTGACCAGTGTGAGCACCCTGGTGCATCTGTATTCCTGGGGATACATGGCGGAGGACCCGCACTTGCCGCGTTTCCTGAGCTACCTCAGTCTCTTTACCTTCTTCATGGTCATGCTGGTGACCGGCGATAACTTCCTGCAGCTTTTCTTCGGATGGGAAGGGGTGGGCTTGGCCTCCTACCTGCTCATTAACTTCTGGTTTACCCGGTTGCAGGCCAACAAGGCAGCCTTGAAGGCCATGGTGATGAACCGCGTGGGAGACGTGGGCCTCGCTTTGGGCGTGTGGGGACTCTTTACCCTCTTTGGGAGCGTGGAATACAGCACGGTGTTCGCCTGCGCCCACTGGGAGACGGGTCGCACCCTGCCCCTGTGGGGAACCGCATCCTTGCAGGCGCTGGACGTATGTTGTTTGTTGCTCTTCGTGGGGGCCGTGGGCAAGTCCGCCCAATTGGGACTGCACACCTGGCTCCCCGACGCCATGGAAGGCCCGACGCCCGTGTCGGCGCTCATCCACGCCGCGACCATGGTGACGGCGGGGGTGTTCCTCTTGGCCCGTTGCTCGCCCCTCTTGGAGTGCGCGCCGCAAGCGCGGGGGGTGGTGGCCCTGTTGGGGGCGCTCACGGCGTTCTTCGCGGCCACGGCGGGGGTGGTTCAGAATGATCTGAAACGCGTGATCGCCTACTCCACCTGCAGTCAGCTGGGGTACATGGTGTTCGCCTGCGGGCTCTCCCACTACGACGTGGGCGTGTTTCACCTCGCCAACCACGCCTTTTTCAAGGCCCTGCTCTTCCTGGGCGCGGGGTGCGTCATTCACGCCTTCGGGGATGAACAGGATCTGCGCCGCATGGGGGGCGCGCTCCGTCTCTGCCCCTTGACCTACAGCGCCATGCTGTTGGGCTCCCTCGCCCTCGTGGGCTTTCCCTTTCTGGCGGGATTCTACTCCAAGGACGCCATTCTGGAGGTGGCCTGGGCCCAGTACAGCTTGCGCGGGAGTTTCGCCTACGTGCTGGGGACGCTCTCCGCCGGTTGCACCGCCTACTACTCCCTCCGTCTCTTGGTGTCCGGGTTCGGCGCTGCCCCCCAGGGACGACGCAGCACCTACCTGGCGCTGCACGAAGCGCCCTGGACCATGGGTCTACCGCTGGTGCTTCTGGCGGGCGGAAGTCTGACGTCGGGCTACCTCGCCAAGGACATGATGTTGGGCGTAGGCACGGACTTTTGGCACCAATCCCTGTACCAAGCGCCGGGGCAAGGGGTGGCCCTGGAAGCCGAGTATCTCCCCCAGGGGTGGAAACTGCTTCCCCTGGGCTTCACCCTGGGAGGTGCCGCACTGGCGGGTGCGCTCCATGGGGGGTGGGGATCCACCCTTCTCGGGTGGGCGCGTCTCCCCGCGCTGCGCGCGCTCTACGGGTTCCTGAACCAACGTTGGTTGGTGGATCGCCTCTACAACGCCTTCTTGGGGCGAAATGCCCTGGCCTTCGGGCACCGTGGCACCTTCCGCGCGCTGGATCGCGGGGTGTTGGCGCAGTGGGGTCCCCTGGGACTGACGCGCACCTTCCGGGACGCGTCCCAGCGCGTCGCAGCGTGGCAGACGGGGTATGTGTATCACTACGCACTCATTCTGCTCCTGGGACTGACGGCGCTTCTGGCCTGGGTGGAGGGCCGCGCTTTCTTGGCCCACTGGGTGGATCCTCGTCTCTACCTGCTCTGGGCCGGCACCTTCCTCCTAGCGCCAAGCGCATCCCGCGCGTCTTGAGGCTTCCCTCCGCCTTTCCCCCGGGGGACCCGTCCCCCCCACCCGACACCCTGGGAAGGAGAACCCCCATGTCTACGCTCCTCCTGAGCTGCCTCGCCCTACCCCTGGTGGGTGCACTGGGCTTGTCCCTGTTGCCTCGGGCGCGCCGCGAGTGGTTGCGCCTGGGGGCGTTGAGCGTCACCCTGGTTACCTTCCTCTTGAGCTTGCTTCTGTGGGTGGGCTTCGACACGTCCACGGCGGCCTTCCAAGCGACAGCGCGGGTGGCCTGGTTGCCCGGCTTGCACTGGACCGTGGGCGTGGATGGTCTGTCCCTGCTTTTCCTGGTGCTCACCACCTTTCTGCTGCCCTCCTGCATTCTCGCGGGGTGGACGCTGCCCGAAGCGCGGCTGAAGGAATATCTGGTGGCCTTTCTGGTGCTGGAGTTCTGCATGCTGGGGGTCTTCGTGACCTTGGACCTTCTGGTGTTCTACCTCTTCTTCGAGGCGGTGCTCCTGCCCATGTTTCTGATCATCGGGTGGTTCGGCTCCCGCGCGCGCAAGATCCAGGCGGCGTACCAGTTCTTTCTCTACACCCTGCTGGGGTCCGTGCTCCTGCTGTTGGGCATCCTGCTGTTGTACCTGCAGACGGGCACCACGGATCTGCAGGTGCTGCTGCAGACCTCCTTCAGCGAACGGCGCCAGGTGCTTCTGTGGGCGGCCTTCTTCGCTTCCTTCGCGGTCAAGGTTCCCATGGTCCCCGTGCACATCTGGTTGCCCGAGGCCCACGTGGAAGCGCCCACAGCGGGGTCCGTGATCCTGGCGGGGGTGCTGTTGAAGTTGGGCACCTACGGCTTCCTGCGCTTCTCCATCCCCCTGCTGCCCCAGGCCACCCTCTATTTTACGCCCTTGGTCTACACCCTGAGCGTCGTGGCCATCCTGTACACTTCCCTCACCACGCTGCGCCAAGTGGATCTCAAGAAGATCATCGCTTACTCCTCCGTCGCGCACATGAATTACGTGACCTTGGGACTCTTCAGCCTCAACCTGCAGGGGGTCGCGGGGAGCGTGTTGCTCATGCTGAGTCACGGCTTGGTCTCCCCCGCGCTCTTTCTCTGCATCGGCGCCCTCTACGAGCGGCATCGCACGCGCCTGGTGAAGTACTACGGGGGTTGTGTCCAGGCGATGCCGGTCTTCGCCTTTCTCTTTCTGAGCTTCACCCTCGCGAACCTCAGCTTGCCGGGCACCAGTAGTTTTGTGGGGGAATTCCTCATCCTGGTGGGCACCTGGCAGACCCACGCCGGCGTGGCCACGCTGGCGGCCCTGGGCATGGTGCTGGGGGCGGCCTATTCCCTTTGGCTCTACAACCGCGTGGTCTTTGGCCCGCCCAAGCCCGCCTATCTCCCTGCGCTCTGCGACTTGCATCGCCGCGAGGTGGCCATGCTCGCTCCCTTCTGGGGCGCGGTGTTGTGGATGGGCGTGGCGCCGCAGGTTTTCCTGGATACGGTGCAGGCTTCCTTGTGTCATCTGGTTCAGGGGTGAGCGTCTCCCCGGGTTTTCGGTCTTCGCGGACCTGGTTCGCAGTGCGCGGTGTACGCGCGGAAAGGAAGGCGCTTCCATGACCTCCCTCCCAGCCTTCGCCTTGGATCTCTGGGCCCTGCTGCCCGAAGTGTTCCTCGCCGGTGCGCTCGGGGTGCTGTTGAGCTACGGCGTAGCCTACAGCACCTCCTCCGCGCGCGCCTTTCCCCTGCTGGGACGCCCCACCTTGGGCCTCGCCCTGTGGAGCCTCTTCCTGACGGCGGGACTGGTGGCCCACGGGCCCATCGCCCAGGCGCTGCTCTGCGCCCAGGCTTTTCAGGTGGACGCCGCCACCACCTGGGCGAAGCTTCTGCTGTTGGGCGCGACGCTGGGCGCTGGCCTGCTCTCGGGGCGCGACCTGGCTCGCCAACGTCTGGCAGCTTTCGAGTACGGCCCCTTGGTGCTCTTGGCCGTATTGGGTATGTTGTGCATGGTGAGCAGCGCGGATCTGCTCACCCTCTATCTAAGCCTGGAACTGCAGGGCCTGTGCCTCTACGTGTTGGCCGCGCTGCAGCGCACCTCCCCCTTCGCGGCGGAAGCCGGATTGAAGTACTTTCTCCTGGGCGCGTTCTCCTCCGGGGTGTTTCTCCTAGGATGTTCCCTGCTCTACGGCACCACGGGGACCACCCAGTGGCACGCTCTGGCTACCCTGGGCTTCGGTGGGGGGCAGACGGAAGTCTCCCCTGCCCTGCTCCTGGGCGTGCTTTGCCTCTTCGTGGGACTGCTCTTCAAGCTGGCGGCGGCACCTTTCCACGTGTGGGCGCCTGACGTGTACGAGGGCGCACCCACGCCCGTGACCTGCTTCTTTGCCGTGGCGCCCAAGGTGGCGCTGCTCGCCGCTCTCATGCGCCTCGCTTTGCAGAGCTTCTACGAGTTTGCCCTCCCTTGGCAGCAGGGATTGCTGCTCTGCAGCCTGCTCTCGCTGCTGGTAGGTGCTTTGGGTGCCTTGGCCCAGTCCCACTTGAAGCGACTGCTGGCCTACAGTTCCATCGGCCACGTGGGGTACATGCTGTTGGCGTTGGCCTGCGGCACCTTGGAGGGCGCCCAAGCGCTGCACCTCTACTTGGCCTTCTATCTCTGCACGGCCCTCTGCAGTTTTGGGGTGCTGTTGGCCCTGCAAGGAGTGGGCGGAGGACGCCCGCGCATGTTGTCGGATTTGGCGCAGTTGGGGGTGGCCAATCCCGCCCTCGCCTTCACCCTGGCGGTAGCACTCTTCTCCATGGCGGGGATTCCCCCCTTGGCGGGCTTTCTGGGCAAGTGGGCGGTCTTTGGGGCGGCTCTGGGGGCGCAGTATTACGGCTTGGCGGTGGTGGGCGTGCTCACCAGCGTGGTGTCCTGCTTCTACTACCTGCGCTTGGTGCAGGTGCTCTATTTTGAGCCCACCACGCGCTGGGTGAGCTACCACCGACCGCCTTGGTCCGCTGCCCTGGTGCTGGGGCTCGCCCTGGGCGCACTCCTGGGGGCGGTATTGTACCCTTCACCAATCTTTATGGGGGCGCATCGCGCCGCCCTGGCGCTGTGCGCCTAGCTCGGGCCTCGCGCGGCACCGGGGGAGGGGGGTGAGCCCGAGGCCCACCCCCCGCGCTCAGGCACCCCCCCACCAGTAGAGGGCGACGAAGAGAAAGAGCCACACCACGTCCACGAAGTGCCAGTACCAAGCGGCCGCTTCGAAGCCCACGTGGTGGGTCGGGCGAAAGTGCCCGCGCACCAAGCGAAGCCAGCAGACCGCCAGGAACAAAGTGCCCACGATGACGTGGAACCCGTGAAACCCCGTGGCGAGGTAGAAGGTGGCGCCATAGACGCTATCGGCGATGGTGAAGGGCGCTTCCGCGTACTCCACCCCCTGCAGCGCCGTAAAGAGCAGGGCCAACCCCACGGTGCAGGCCAGGGCAAGGCGCGCTTGGCGCCCTTCTCCCGCGAGCAGCGCGTGGTGCGCCCAGGTCACCGCTGCCCCCGAGGACAGCAACAGCACCGTGTTGAGGAAGGGCACGCCCCAGGGATCCAAGGCTTCGATGCCCTTGGGCGGCCACACGGCACCCAGTTCGATGGTGGGCGCCAAGCTGGAGTGAAAGAATCCCCAGAAGAAGGCGGCGAAAAACATCACCTCGGACACGATGAAAAGCACCATGCCGTACTTCAACCCGCGTTGCACCGCCTGGGTGTGGTGTCCCTGGAAGGTCGCCTCGCGCACCACGTCGCGCCACCACACGTACATGGCGTAGAGCAACATGGTGGCGCCCAGGGCCAAGGAGGCACCGCCTCCGCGGTAGGCGTGCATGTACATGACACCTCCCAGGGTCGTGGCCAAGGCCGCCAGGGAGGCAAAGAGGGGCCAAGGACTTGGGTCCACCAAGTGGAAGGGGTGTTTCTGCAGAGCGGAGCGCACCGTGCGGTTCCTTTTTTTCCCAGGGAGCGGCTGCGCCCTTCCCCGAGGCCTGGGGGCATGTCTCCCCCGCGCTTACGCTTGAGGGAGTGTCCCCCCGCGCTTACGCTTGAGGGAGTGTCCCCCCGCGCTTACGCTTGAGGGAGTGTCCCTC